>JAGBZD010000043.1 GCA_017628395.1 Paludibacteraceae bacterium
ATGGGATATTTAATGGCTTTACTCTTACTACTATACGTAGTGACATTTGTAAAAGCAATATTTTTTACATCAGACGATGATGACTACTATGATGAAGATTAAATAATTTATCACTATGAAAAAAATCATTTATATTGACTTGGACAATACCTTAGCCGACTATGTGGGCATGGCCAAGGAGCAAGGTTTGGATTTGAGCGAAGCCAAACGAGTAGAAGGATTTTTCCGCATTTTAAAACCGATGCCTGGTGCCATCGAATCCTATAACAAATTGGCAGAACACTTTGATGTCTATATCCTCTCAACAGCTCCATGGAGCAATCCGCATGCGCTGACAGAAAAAGTGGAATGGGTGAAACAGTATCTTCCCCGTGCGTATAAGAATGTGATTTTTAGCCACCACAAGGACTTGAACATGGGGGATTACCTGATTGACGATTCCGAAAAGAACGGTGCTAAAAACTTCAACGGATGCCATATCAAAATCCATTCACTAGCATTTCCCACTTGGACCGATGTGGTAGATTATATTTTTAACAAAGAAGCCATTCTACAATGAGCGTAGTAGGCAATATATCCATTGTCATCGAAGGCGAGCCTGGCAGAACTATCCATGATGAGATCATGGCTCTGATGCCCCTATTGAACTCCGAGACAGGAGTAGAGTTGTGTCACGCATATGGTCGCAACTATAGCCTGTTGCTCACTCCTGACGATAGTGCAGTGTATCTGCTCTCGCTCTACGAGGACGATACGTATTGTGGTCTAACAGGCGTATTCAGTTTCCGCTATGAGCACGATATTTTGCGCATAGAAGGCGAATGGCATGGCGCCCCCACAATGCTGTTCTATTTGCAAGACAAGGGGGTGATGCAGTATGAGGGACTATATTACATCATCCAAAGTGAACTGGAGTTTCCTGATGCTACCAGCAACGATATAGACGGTAAGTATTTTCAGCTGCCTGGATTTATTGCGTCCTTGCGTCGTCAGGGCGATGGGTGGGATATCCATCGTGTGGATGCCGATATGCGTGCCTACCACGCTGCGCAATATCCCGACACAGATACCCAAATAGCATTGGAGCAAGAGCGAGAACTATGGCTCAATTTTGTGCAAGATGAACAGATGCAAGATTTGGCGCAATATGCACTACTAGCCAAAGCCGGGCAAACCTATCTGCATTGGTTGGAAAGTAAAATAAAAGAGGAATAAGCGAATAAAAAGTATCATTTTTTGAGTATTATTTTGAATTTTACAAAAACCATACTATATTAATATGTGTTTAAAAGATTAATAACAATTTAACAATTATCACACAACATGAAACCAACATTCATTATCAACAAATCATCGTACAAAGGAAGTACTTTGTACAATATCATGGAGAGCAACGGCGATGCCTTCGCACGACTACAACTATTGACCGATACCATCCATTTCGAAGACTACAATGTATGGATTACCGATTTTGAGGTCGTTGAAGAGAAACGCCGTCAAGGTTATGCTACCGCGATGCTCCAACTCATCCAAACCCTGGCACCCGCCGACGAGACCATCGCCTTGGAAGTAGCACTCGATGCTCCACATTGGGTAGTAGCGTTCTACGAGAAACATGGCATTGTTATCAGCAATAAAGATGCGCTCATTCTCGACGGCGAAGAGAAAGAAGAGGCAGAAAGACGCATTGCCGAATTAGATCAGAAAGTCGAAGAATTAAGTCAATTAATGGACAAAACTACCGACGAAACGGAGAAAGCTCGTCTCCTCGACGAACTAATGCAAACTTATCGCGAGACCAACCGTTGGTTGTGTGCCATCGGAGCCGATGAAAGCCAAATGTATGATATTTAACAACTGATAGGATGACCGTAGATTTTTCTCGCGCTTTTGTGCTCGCAGGCGAACCAAGCCATGTGGCAAGTATAGCCATCGTTGATCCCGAACATTTCTATCCCGATGCTCCGCATAGCCGCTGTGCCTACCGCCGTGCAGCCAAAAGCCATCGTACCCCACAGATCGTGCGCGAAGGACTGCTGCGCATGAGTCCGATGAACTACACCTTGCAACCTACACCTTACATCTTACTCATCAACCCATCTCCATACCGACTCTTAGAGTGGGCAAAGCGCTCGCATATTCAGTCACTGATCTATGCCTTGCCCGCTACGGATAACCAACTCACCTTGGAGTACTGGGTTCACGATAATAGCAGCAGCGGCGCATATAGATTGGAGCAGAGCATAGAAATACCATTAGCAGCAGATACAATAGCCGTGCAAATGGGAGATTATCAATGTCAAGTGCCTATCTCGCTGCTGCAAGAGGCACACCGAACCATCCAGACCAACCTCGCACCTTTGCGCGAAAAAACAGCTTGGGATGACACTACGCTGCTCCACCATGCGACCAACCTCACAGGCATCAAAGCCGCCATGCTCAGAAAAAAACTGTATGACCCTCACCATCCATAAGAACCCTATCTGTAACAACCTAACCTTATGACTACCATTTCTTTAGACCACATCACGTATATCCTCCACGAGCAAGCCAAGTCCGCTACTGTGCTGACCTGCCAATCACAAGCAACGCATATCGTTATTCCAGAGCAAATAGCACACAATGGGGAGAATTATACGATGAAACGCATAGGCGAATATGCCTTCAAGAACTGCCCAATGCAAACCATATCGCTGCCTGATACGATATGCACGATTGAGAAGAATGCGTTTTGCTTTTGCAGACAGCTCCAACATGTTCGTATCCCCGCTTTGGTCAAAATCATTCCTGCATATTGCTTCTCTCATTGCACTCACCTGACTGCTGTGGAGTTAACGGAACAAACTAAATGGATTAGTCAGAACGCTTTTGCCACCTGCTTTGGACTGCAATCTATCAACCTACAACATGTGCAGGTAATCCAAAAAATGGCTTTCTTCAACTGCAAAAGTCTGCAATCTGTGGTGCTGAGTAAGGAACTAATATGTGTGGAAGATTTTGCATTTGCTTTTTGTAGCCAACTGACCACCTGCACCATGCCAGTGCGATACCTCGAACGCTATGGCAAATCCGTATTCTTGTGCTGCGACAAACTGCAAACCATTTTTCTCCCGAAGTCCTTTCAACGATATGTCGAGGAAAATCTATTCCCACCACTTACCGAACAACAAGCCTATATTCAATACATGTAGCAGAATAACCCGCAAAAAAATACAACAAACTCTTGCATATTTCGCGATTTTTTACTACCTTTGCGCCCAAATTGAAAAATAGTGTAGAGTGGTGTGGAATGGTGTAGATTCGTGTAGAATAGTACAACACTACACAACGCTAAACAATTCTACACAACTGCTACACAACACTAAACAATTCTGAACAAAAAACGATATGAAAGCTTTAGTAAAACGATATGCGGAGCCTGGGCTCTGGATGGAAGAGGTGCCAATGCCTCAAGTAGGTGTCAACGATGTGCTCATTAAGGTCACCAAAGCCGCTATTTGCGGTACCGACTTGCACATGTACAAATGGGACGAGTGGTCGCAAAGCCACTGTACACCGCCATATATCATGGGCCACGAGTTCGTGGGCGTGGCAGTCGAAGTTGGACCTGGTGTTCGCGGCGTAAAAGTAGGCGACCGCGTAACTGCCGAGGGGCATATCGTCTGTGGTACATGTCGTAACTGCCGTCGTGGTATGGGGCATGTGTGCGAGAATACTATCTCAGTCGGCATCATGGGCAAAGACGGAGCCTTTGCAGAATATGTGGCTATCCCTGAGAGCAACATTGTGCATGTACGCCCTGAGATTCCAGACGACTTCGCGGCTATCATGGACCCATTCGGTAATGCTACACACACCGCCCTTGCATTCCCTCTTTTGGGCGAGGATGTGCTTATCACAGGTGCTGGCTTGATTGGTACGATGGCAGCGGGTATCTGCCGCTATGCGGGAGCAAAGAACATCGTCGTAACCGACCTCAACGAGCAACGCCTTGAGATTGCCAAGAAAATGGGTGCGACCATTACTGTCAATGGCTCTAAAGGCGAAACAGTAGAAGGCGCTATGAAGCAATTGGGTATCCGCGGCTTTGATATTGGTTTGGAGATGTCGGGTGCGCCAGCAGCGTTCAACGATATGATCGCGCATATGTACAAAGGCGCGAATATTGCCCAGTTGGGTATATTGCCAAGCGATACCAAAGTCAATTGGTCAGATATTATCTTTAATGCGCTGACTATCAAGGGTATTACAGGTCGCCGTATGTGGGAGACATGGTACCAGATGGAGCAAATGCTGTTGGGTGGTTTGGATCTGAGCCCAGTGATTACTCACCGTTTCCACTTCGATGACTTCCAAAAGGGCTTTGATGTGATGCTCAGCGGTCAATGTGGCAAAGTGTTGTTAGAGTGGTGATTTAGTGTAGGGTGTAAGGTGTAAAGGAAAGAATAATTTAAAGATAAGAATATATGAAAAGAATGATTTTATTGAGCATGGCAGTGGTAATGTCTATGACCATGCTATTTGCGCAATCGCGCGAAGGATTGACCGAGTATAAACTCGACAACGGTTTGACCGTTATGCTATGGGAAGACCATGACCAACCTGATGTAACGGGTTATGTAGCCGTGCGTGCAGGTTCGATGGACGATCCTGCAGAATATACAGGTTTGGCACACTATCTGGAGCACATGCTTTTCAAGGGTACACAAAAAATTGGTGCTCTTGATTGGGAAAAAGAAAAACCTCACTATGAGGAGATTATTCGTCTCTACGACGAGTATGCAGAAACTACCGATGAAGCAAAACGCTTGGAGCTTACCCAGAAAATCAACGAGGAGTCACAAGAAGCTGCTAAGTATGCTACCGTAGAAGATTTCTTCGTATTGCTTGATGGTATTGGTGCTACAGATGTAAACGCCTATACCAGTTATGATATGACTTGTTATCACAACTCCTTCCCTGCATCAAGCATGTACAAATGGTTGACAATTTTCTCTGACCGTTTGATCGACCCAGTGTTCCGTACTTTCCAAGCAGAATTGGAGACTGTATTCGAGGAGTACAACCGTGGCGAAGACGACCTCATCCGCAAACTCAATAGCACCATGATGGCAGAGATGTTTGCTGGTTCACCATACGAGCGCAGTGTAATCGGTTTGCCAGAGCACCTCAAGAACCCACGCATCAGCAAGTTGATTGAGTTTTATAATACATGGTATGTGGCTAATAATATGGCTCTTATTATTGTAGGTGACTTTGATGCTGAAGCTACTAAACCTATGATTGAGGAGACTTTTGGACGCCTCGTTAGCAAACCATTACCAGAGCGTCCTACCTATCCTAAGACCTCTTTTGCAGGTAACCCATCACGCAAGTTCAAATTGGGCTATTATCCACAAGTGATTTGGGTATGGGATGGTGTAACTGTGAGCGACGAAGACGATATGCCTTTGAAGTTTGTTGTACGCCTGCTCAATAATAGTACCCAAACGGGGTTGCTGGATAAACTTGATATCGAGGGTACTGTATCTTCTGCAGGAGCAGGTGTGTTCGCATTGCGCGATCAAGGTCGCGTGTTGATTGAGGCTGTGCCATACTATGATGCAGCGCAACAGATGTACGAATCTAACACGGCTACCGAGAAGATTGTGATGGCAGAGATCAACCGATTGAAAACTGGAGATATACCTGATTGGCTGATTCAAACCGTGAAAGCAGAGTGGGCACAAGACTATAAACTCGCATTCGAGAATTCTTCTACCAAAATAGATGCATTGGTAAACTGCTTTATCTATGACATTCCTACCAATGTTATCTTTACTGAGAACGAGAGGGTTCAAGCACTCACCAAAGAAGATATTCAACGCATCGCAAAGAAATATTTCGATGCAGACCACATGACTTTGGCATTTGAAGAAGGTGATCCTAAGAAGAGTAAACTCTCTAAACCAGCTATCAAACCGCTCGATCTCATCAACAATGAGGAAACTGAGTATGCAAAACAGTTCAAAGCATTGCCACAAGGAGAAGTGAAACAAACATTCATGGATATGAATGATGTGAAAGTGCTTGATATTGACGAGAATGTAAAACTGCACTATGCTACCAACCCCAAGAACAATATCTTCTCATTGGATTTAGTCTTCGGTATTGGTACCGAGAAAAAACCAATGTTGGAGTATGTAACCTCATTGATGAACCGTGGTGGTATTATGCCTAACATTGAGCCACAAGACTTCCGTCGCCAACTATCTGAGTTGGGTGGTCGTTGTAGTTATGGTGTAAATGGCAGTTACTTCTATGTATCTATCATTGGTGACGAGGAACACTTAGCAGAGATTTGCCAATTGGTACAACGCCAAATGTTGATGCCTAAGTTCGACACCAAGCAGTTTGATGCTGTCAAGGGTAGCGAACTCTCCAGCCGCTTTATGATGTCAAAGGTGGACGGTGTGCAAGCAGATGCCTTGCGTCAATATATACTATATGGCGATAAGTCGGATTATATAGATGTGGTTCCATTCATGGAAGTATATTACATGGATGAATTAAAGCTCAAAGTTGAGTTCTTGGACGCTATCAAATATGCATTGGACATCCACTACTGTGGACAAAAACCAGTAGAGGAAGTAAAGGATATCTTGACCAAGAATCTGCCATTGCAAGAAGGTGTACGACCATCTACCTCACCAGAAATCATTGACAAGAAAACATATGATAATACTCAAGTATATTTCTTGGCAAACTCCAACGTGCAACAAGCTACCATTTATTTCTACTTCAATGGCAAGCCATATGACAAAGAACAATCAGTATTGTTCCAGGCATTTAACCACTACTTCTCTGGTGGCTTTACAGGTATCGTCTTGGACGAAATTCGCGAAAAACGCTCTATGGCATACACTGCAACGGGTAACGTAGTACGCGGTCCATTGCCAGGAAAAGAGTCATACTTCATGGGCTATATCGGTACACAGTCTGACAAGGCAGTGGATGCGATCAATGTATTTATGTCGTTGCTAGATTCTATGCCAGAATATCCAGATCGTATTGAGAGCGTAAAAGCCACTTTGCGTCAAAATGCACAAGTATCCAAACCATCATTCCGCTCTAAAACAGAGGCATACGATTCTTGGCGTGAGATGGGCTACGAGATGGATCCTGCTAAATACAACCAAGAGGCTATCAACAACCTCACTTTTGAGCAAATCAAGCAATTCTACGAGGAGAATATCAAGGGACAACCTGTATCTATCATTGTGATGGGTGATCCTAAATTGATTGACCAAAAGGCATTGCAAGCTAAGTATGGCAAGATTGTCAAAGTAAGCAAAACCAAACTCTTTGCTCCACTTGATTTGGACTTCTAAACAACACTACACAATACTACACAATGCATCGTGCTGGTTTTGTAAATATAGTAGGTAATCCCAATGTGGGCAAGTCCACATTGATGAATGTATTGGTGGGTGAGCGCCTTTCGATTATTACATCGAAGGCGCAAACCACTCGCCACCGTATCATGGGTATCGTCAATGGCGATGACTTCCAAATGGTGTATTCTGATACCCCGGGCGTACTGCAACCCAATTACAAGTTGCAGGAGCAGATGTTGGAGTTCTCGCGTTCGGCTCTCGTGGATGCTGATGTGCTGCTCTATGTGACCGATGTGCAGGATAACCCCGATAAGAATGCCGACTTTTTGGACAAAGTAAAGCGCATCAAAGCCAAGGTGTTCTTGATCATCAACAAGATAGATCTCACTACCCAAGAGACTTTAGAGCAATTGGTGGAGTACTGGCATCGCGTATTGCCCGAGGCAACCATCTTCCCTATTTCGGCGCAGCAGAAGTTTGGCACCGACCAACTCTTTACGGCTATCCGTGAGGCGTTGCCAGAGTGTCCTCCGTTCTTCCCTAAAGACCAACTGACCGACAAGTCATCGCGTTTCTTTGTGGACGAGATGATTCGCGAGAAGATTCTGCTGAATTACGATAAGGAGATTCCTTATAGCGTAGAGGTAGAGGTGGAGTCCTTTTTGGATGAAGAGCCTGATGAGCAGCACCCAGAGGGTATTATCCGCATTGGTGCGGTGATATATGTGGAGCGTGATAGCCAGAAAGGTATCATCATCGGCAAGGGCGGTAAGGCACTGAAGCGCGTGGGTACGCAAGCGAGAAAGGAAATAGAGTCTTTCTTTGGCAAGCCAGTGTTCTTGCAGCTTTTTGTGAAGGTGGATAAAGACTGGCGCTCTTCGCAAACCCGTTTGCGTCATTACGGCTATGACCTAAATTAGCCATATCTTCGCATACCACTTGGTTACCACTCTGGACATGACTGTACCCGCCGAGGAAAGGCGGGGTAGATTAGAGGTAATAGGTAATAGGGTGTAAAGTGTACCGGCATGAGTACAAAAAATGAGTTGGACAGCGTCCAACTCATTTTTTATCCGAGCCTTTAACCTCTCGCCTCCTCGCCTCTAAATCTTACATCAATATCTTTTAGAGTGAAATTTGCTCAAATGGACAAAATTAACGCGATTTCAGCAGTTTTTGTGTCTTAAATTTGCTCAAATTGACTGAATTGACTTAATTTCAGCAGTTTTTATGCGAATTATTTGCTCAAATCAAAAAAAAACACTACTTTTGCAGTCGTAATTATAAATTTCTTATGAATCTATGCAAGAACAATTAGTAGGCCGTGTTGTTGAGCAGCAATTATTGGAGTCGTATTTGCAATCTGGTAGATCGGAGTTTATTGCAGTATATGGTCGCCGTAGAGTAGGAAAGAC
>JAGBZD010000044.1 GCA_017628395.1 Paludibacteraceae bacterium
AAGGGTGTGCTGCTCGTAGGCCCTCCGGGAACGGGTAAGACATTGCTCGCTAAGGCGGTGGCAGGCGAGGCGAATGTGCCATTCTTCTCGATGTCGGGTAGCGACTTCGTGGAGATGTTCGTGGGCGTAGGTGCCAGCCGTGTGCGCGACTTGTTCCGTCAGGCGAAAGAGAAAGCACCTGCGATTATTTTCATTGATGAGATTGACGCTGTGGGTCGTGCCCGCGGTCGCAACAATATGATGGGTGGCGGTAACGATGAGCGCGAATCGACGTTGAACCAACTCCTCACCGAGATGGACGGTTTCGGTAGCAATTCGGGTGTGATTATTCTGGCTGCGACTAACCGCGCCGATGTGCTGGATGCCGCATTGTTGCGTGCGGGTCGTTTTGACAGACAGATACATGTGGAGTTGCCTGACTTGCAAGAGCGTAAGGAGATTTTTGGCGTGCATATAGCAGGCATAAAGATAGACAAGGACTTGGATATTAATTTCTTGGCTAAACAAACGCCAGGTTTCTCGGGTGCGGATATTGCCAATGTCTGCAACGAGGCAGCCCTGATTGCAGCGCGTAATGACCATAAGTCTGTTACTCGACAAGACTTCATGGACGCGGTGGACCGTATCATAGGCGGCTTGGAGCGCAAGAACAAGATTATGACCGAGGAGGAGAAACGCTCGGTGGCTTACCACGAGGCAGGTCATGCGACTATCTCATGGTTGTTGCGTTGGGGTAATCCATTGGTGAAAGTAACTATCGTCCCTCGTGGCATGGCGCTGGGTGCTGCGTGGTATCTGCCAGAGGAGCGACAACTGACCAACAAAGACCATATCATGGATAATCTCTGCTCGCTGTTGGGCGGTCGTGCAGCGGAGGAAGTGTTCCTTAATCAGACTTCTACGGGTGCACTCAATGACCTGGAGCGCGCGACCAAACAGGCATACGCTATGGTGGCATACTATGGTATGTCCGATAAGTTGAAGAATATCAGTTATTACGATTCGACGGGTCGCTACGATATGGGATTTGCGAAACCCTATTCGGAGAAGACAGCCGAAGTGATTGATAGTGAGACGAGTGCGATTATTGCTGAGCAGATGGCACGCGCGAAGAAGATCCTCAAGGAGAATGCTGAAGGTCACAATAAGTTGGCGCAGATGTTGATTGAGAAAGAGGTGATTACTTCCGACGATGTGGAGGCAATCCTTGGCCCTCGCCCTTGGGTGAGCCGTACCGATGAAATCATTGAGGCGAATGAGGCATTGAGATTAAAAGGCGAGGAAGAGAAACCCAAGAAGAAGCGCGCTCCAAGGAAGAAGAAAGAGGAAGTGGTAGAGAACCAAGAACAAGGAACCACGAACCAAGACGAAACGACAAAGGAATAATTTTTTATTAAAGCCAACATAAACAACTTGCGCGGCAATCAACTCCCTGCCGCGCTCAATGAAAAAAATAGTAGATATGAAAAAGTTTATTCTAAGCGCATTGGTGCTGGCGTTGTCGTTCGTAGCGGTAGCGCAACAACCACAAATGCTGCCCATTGATTCGGCAGTTCGCGTGGGTAAGTTGGAGAATGGTCTGACTTATTACATCCGTCATAATGAATACCCAAAAAATCGTGCAGAGTTCCATATCGCCCAAGCGGTAGGTGCTATCCTTGAAGAAGACCACCAAAACGGTTTAGCGCACTTCTTGGAGCACATGGCGTTCAATGGTACGGAACACTTCGCTGGCAAAGGTATCATTGAGTACTTTGAGTCTATCGGTGTGAACTTCGGTGGAAACATTAACGCTTATACCTCATTGGATGAGACTGTTTATCGCCTCAGCGAGGTGCCAACCGTTCGCGAAGGAATCATTGACTCAGCTTTGCTCGTGATGCATGATTGGGCATGCGGTCTGTTGCTGCTGGAAGATGAGATTGACAACGAGCGTGGTGTGATTCGCGAGGAGTGGCGTACGGGTATGGGCGCCAGCCGCCGTATGTGGAAACATAGCAATATGCTGAAATACCCTGGCAGCCAATACGCTAAACGCGATGTGATTGGCGACACTGCGGTGATTAACAACTTTGAGTATGACGCCTTGCGTGACTACTATAAGAAATGGTATGGTCCAGATAATCAAGCAATCATCGTGGTTGGTGATATTGATGTGGACCAAATTGAGCAAAAGATTAAGGCCCTCTGGGCAGATGTACCTGCGCGCGAGAATCGTGGCGAGCGTCCTCTCTATTCGGTGGATGACAATGAGACGCCTATCGTGGCTATCGTCAAGGATAAAGAGGCGCAGAATACACGCATTGAACTGGAGTTTAAGAAAGGTAAATTGCCTAAGGAATTGCGCGGTACAGATGCTGCGTATGTGCAAGCAAATGTATTGGATTTGATTTGCGACATGCTTAACAACCGTTTCCAAGAGTTGTCCGTTGATCCTAACGCCACCTTTGTGGGTGCAGGTTCGTTCTATGGTGAAATAGTAAAGGAGAAAGATGCGTTTACAGCTGTATATATTGCTAAACAGGGGCAAGAGACTCAGGCATATAAAGACCTCTTAACCCAATTGGAGAAGATGCGCCGCTATGGTTTCACTACTTCGGAGTTGGAGCGCGTGAAGAAAGAGTGGTTGTCGTATTATGAAGAAGCATACAATGAGCGTGGTACGGTGCGCAATATCAATCGTGCTCAAGAATGTATCCGTCACTATTTGGATGGCGCACCTATGACGGGTGAGGAGTGGGAATATCAGATGATGCAACAAATACTGCCAATGATAAATGTGGATATGCTGAACCAAGTAGCACAACAATTGGTTACCGACGAGAATTTGATTATTGCATTTCAAGCCCCTATTGATGCTGTTCTTCCTACCGAGACTGAGGCTGTAGAGATGTTGGCAGCAGTAAAGAACGAGGAGATTGAGGCGCCTGTGGAGGAGGCTATTCGCGAGAAACTTGTAGAGACAGCTCCAAAGGCTGGTAAAATCAAGAAGACATCATACAACGAAGCTTTGGGCGTAACCGAGTGGACACTCTCCAACGGTGTGCGCGTAGTAATCAAACCTACTGAGTTTAAGCAAGATGAGATATTGTTCTCTGCATTCTCCAAGGGTGGTCAATCGTTGGTGTCCACCGAAGATTTGGTATCAGCAGCATTGGCAACCGATGTTGTTTCTGTGAGTGGTATAGCAGATATGACAATGACCGATTTGCAAAAAGCATTGACGGGTAAGAATGTGTCATTCTCACCATCTATCAACGCTAATACGGAGAGTGTAGATGGTGGAAGTACCGTAAAAGATTTGGAGACATTGCTGCAATTAAATTATCTCTATTTCACCGCTCCGCGTCGCGATGAGGACGCTTATGCGATGCTTATGAGCATCTTGGAGAGCCAGTTGGCAAACCGCGACAAGAATCCTAAGTCAGCGTTCTCTGATTCGATAAAAATGATGTCGAGCAATAATTCTCCACGCGCTATAATCTTGAATACGGAGGCGTTAAAGAAAGCGAATATGGACAAAGCGTTGGAGATTTACAAGGCGCGTTTTGCTAATCCTGCGGACTTTGTATTTACCTTTGTGGGTAATGTGAATCCAGAGGACGAGGCATTCCAAAAAATGGTTTGTACATGGCTGGGCGGCTTAAAGACCTCTAAGAAGAAAGAGAGCGTTCAAAATCATGGTGTGTATGCACCTAAGGGTATCAACAAGAACTACTTTACTCGCCAGATGGAAACCAAGACAGCCAGCAACCGTATCCAATACACCTCATACGACATGCCTTATACCTTGGCAAATGACCTGAATATGGAGATGGTTGGTCGCATCCTTTCTACTCGCTACTTGGAGTCTATTCGCGAACGCGAGGGTGGTTCATATGGTGTAGGTTGTAGTGGTACGATGGATATTATCCCTGTACCATGTGCTCGTTTGATTATGCAATTCGATACCGACCCAGAGAAGCAAGAGAAACTGATGGGTATTATCCACGAGGAAGTGAATACCATCGTGGCGAATGGACCACTAGACAAAGACTTGCAAAAGGAGAAAGAGTCCATGCTCAAAGACTTCCAAGAGGACTTGGAGAAGAATAGTTATTGGGACACCGTATTGTATATGTATTACATGTATGGTATTGACTATATCGCGGACTATAAGGCAGCGGTAGAAGCTATCACCGCTGAGACCGTTCAAGAAACCTTGAAGAAATTGGTTGCTTCGGGCAATGTGTTCGAGGTAGTGATGCTGCCATAAGCAAATAGGCTTATACGAAATAGGAAAAGGGTGTGTCAGTTGTCTGGCACACCCTTTTTTATAAAGTTCACAACTTTGTGGATCACAAACAAGTGAACTTTATAATATGTTTATATTCAAAATGTTAATCGTATGACATGATGCAATCTGCATGAGTTGGCAATTAGCCAAGCAACGCTCCGCACCCTTCCATGAGGTCGCGGTAGGTGGCTTCGAAGTCGCCTGTGTACCACGGGTCGGCTACATCGCGGTTCAATAGACGGCGAATCTTAGGTTGAGGGAGTGCGGCATCGCGCTGCATAATCTCCTCGCCCAAGACGCGGCGGAGATTGCGGATATTGTAGTCCTCCATGCAGAGAATCATGTCGAAACTCTCATAATCCTCGCGCGTAATTTGGCGTGCCGCATGGCGCGTGAATGGTACACCGTGCGCCGACAAACAGCGTTTGGCAGGCGGGTAAATATCATTGCCAATCTCCTCGCGCGAAGTGGCGCAGGAGTCGATGATATATGTCGCATCTTGCGCCACCATGTGGCGCATAATCATCTCTGCCATCACGCTGCGGCAAATATTGCCATGACAAACAAATAAAATCTTTTTCATTTCTTCTCTTCTTTTGCTTTAGGAACCACAAACCCTACGACAATGCAACCTATCAATCCTGCTACACCCACGATGATGTCCACAGTCGTATTCGGAATAAAGAAAATGATGGACACACTCACCATCGCCGCCATCAAGGCAATAATGTACAATCGTTTGCGCATGGTCAGTCCTCCCTTTTCCTTATAGTCGCGAATGTATTTGCCCAAGAAGGATTGCAGCAGCCATGTTTGCAAGCGTGGCGAACTCTGATAAAAGCACCACGAGGCAAGCAATACAAAAGGCGTGGTGGGCAACCCTGGCACCACCACACCTACTGCTCCCAATACCACCGATATACAACCAAAAACGATATATATGTATTTCAATATCAGTCGCTTGTGCGATTTTTTTGGTTTCATCGGCTATTATTGTTTAGTGAAAATGACTTCCTCTGGGTAGCCGATGCTTGTCAATGATACGCTGATTTCTCGCTTGGATTTAATTTTGAATATACCACATTCAAAATGCGCAAACAACTCCATTAAATCCTCACTCAGTTCGTATTCGGTAGGCACCAAGACGCCCATTCCTGCATGTGAGCAGTAGTGTACGACGCCCTTGGCAGTGCCTTTGCTACCCGTTTTGTTATAAGTGATTTCGCAGTTTTGTTTGCTATCTACAGCAATAGTCATTTCTATCAACGCACTCAGCGATGCTTTCCATGTACCCTCAATGCTTCCAACAGTGACCGATGCTCTTGGTTGCTTGGTGAGATACATCGTATCGCCAAAAGTGAAGTTGAGATTATTCATTCCATCGGCAGCAATAGCAAATGTTAGATTCGTGTTGTTGAGATTGGCAATAGTACCCGTCAATGTCTCCTCGTCAAAATCAATGATTTTTGCCATCATACCCGTTAGAGATTGCTCCTCTTTGTCTTCTATCACGATGGTTGCAAAAGTAGTATCCTGCTCATTTTTGGGGAAGAAAAGTAGGTTCATGGCTAAGTATCCAGTGGTGTTTTCTTTCCAATAGCCAATCAAGGAGAATTGTTCTTCTGGTTTTGTTGTTTTGGTGAAGGTTGTAATGCCGTCTTCCATGAGGAGGGTGAATGTGCTATCCGATGTCACTTGCAAGTTGTAGTATTTTACAGCACCTTCAACTTTTCCTTTGCCGTCTGTTTGACTATAGGTCATCACCATGTCTTCCATAGCAATAGATTCTGCTACTTCGTATTTGATGAGTGTGGCAGTGGTATCATCAATCACATCCAATCCGTACCATTGTTGTTCAGCATTCGCTGCACTTGCCCAAAAGCCAATGAGGTTTTCGGGATAAGAAATAGGCTCGTTGCTTGATGCGCAACTTGTTGTCACGATAGTAATAATAGTCGCTATCATAGCGAAAAGTAGATGTTTCTTCATAGAGTTGTTATATTATCTGTTAATAATTATATTGGCTGCATTTTCTGCTGCGGCTTCATTCCCCAATAGGTTTTTGATGGTTGTATATTGCTGTTTCATTTCATTGCGATAAGCCTCGTTGTTTAGCAGTTGTGCTAATTCTTTTTCGATGTTCGATTGGGTGAATCGCCTGCCCACCAGTTCTTGTATCACAGCTTTGTCTGGAATGATATTTACCAATGTAAAGTATTTAATCTTAAATAAAATGGGCTTTATCAACCATTCTAAATACTTGCTTCCCGCTACATGATAGACTGCGGTTTGTGGACAACCGATGAGTGCTGTTTCCAGTGTGGCTGTTCCTGAATTGACTACGGCTGCTTGTGCTTCGGTTAGCAGCGAATAGGTGTCGCGCATCAGACTTTCGCCTTGTAGATAGGGTGCATAAAAGGCATCATCTACTCCGGGTGCTGCGGTGACTACAATTCGATATTCTCCTTTTGCTACATGGCGCGCCGCTGCCAACATAGTAGGCAGACACTTGCGAATTTCACTCAGGCGTGAGCCAGGCAATAGGGCTATAGTGGGGGTAGAGTGGTGTTGTGTCGTGTTGTGTAGAGTGCTGTTGAAAGTGCGGATGCTATCGACAGTGGGATTACCTACATAGTGACACTTATAGCCATGTTTGGCGTAAAATGCAGGCTCAAAAGGGAAGATTCCCAATACCTCATCACAGTACTTAGCGATGCTATGTACGCGCCATTCTTTCCATGCCCAAATCTTCGGAGGGATATAATACACGATTCGCGTATTCGGCAAATGCGTGCGGCAGAACTTAGCGATGCGCAGGTTGAACGACGGATAGTCTATCAGTATTAGCGTGTCGGGTTTCTCTGTGAGCAGTGCTTGTTGTGCCGTGCGCAGGTTTCGGCGCACTCTGTGCAGGTTGGCAATCACAGCCACGAAACCCATATATGCCATATCGCGGTAATCAACACGAATGTCGCAACCCTCTGCGCGCATCTTATCGCCTCCTAACCCCACAACAACCGCCTGCGGGTCGCGTTCCCGCAATGCTTTTATCAGATTCGACGCATGTAAGTCGCCCGATGCTTCTCCTGCTATGATGAAATATTTCAAGTCGCTCTAATCGTTTATTGCTAAGTTCTTTAATCTCGAAGACCTATGTCATTAATGCAATACTCGCAATGAAATAGGGCAAAGCCCCAATCAGCACACCTTTTGCCAATCGCCACACTTCAAGCGTGTAGAAAACAAACAACAACGCTAAATTTGGAAAAATACCAATTTGCATGATACGACCCAGTATGCTTCCCATAGTAGTAATATCGAATGCTTCAAAGGTGTACCACAAGTTGAAGCGTTCGATATAAATGTATCCTATCAAGGCGGGTAGTGCCAACCCCAATAGGATGCCGATCCAGTATTTGTCAAATCTCTGCGTAGGCAGTTTGGTCTATGGTGCAGGGGTGTACGCTCATGTAATGATGATTCATTGCCCAGTGGTCGGTGTCCTCTGCATCGGGTTCTATATTTATAAATTCTCCTCCTAAGGTGTAGCACTTATTGCCTTGTTCATCAGTGCTTTCTATCATCTCTTTGCTCCAGAAGCCTTTGCATTGTCGTGTCCATTTAATGCCCTCTAATGGTCCTACTGGTGCATTGATGTTGTAGCAAACGCCATAGGACATTTTCTCTTCGATGAGATGACGCGTGAGTTCCAAAATATACTTCTCCATATGGCTGAAATCGGCATCCATGTTGTGGTCGTCTATGGAGTAGCCAATCGATGGTATGCCGTGTTCTGCACCCACAAAACATGCACCCATCGTGCCAGAGTAAATCACATTGATACCAGCATTTGAACCGTGGTTAATGCCACTAACCAGCAAATCGATCTTGCTGCTGTCTTCCTCAAAAACCACATCAATAGCCAGTTTTACGCAGTCGCTGGGTGTACCGTTGGTGGTATAGACGGTGGCATTCTGTTGCCATGCTTCTTTACCCCAATCGGGGTCGTTCAGCGGACGCAAGTATATGGGTTGAGCCACAGTGATGGCGTTGCTCATGCCGCTTCGTGGCCCGTCTGGGGCAACCACAGTCACATGCCCCAGTTGGGTCATTATGCGTACCAGTGTCAGGATGCCTTTGGCTCCCCAACCGTCATCGTTGGTTATCAGAATCTCCATTAGCCTACTACTTCCCAAACCACATCAATCACTTTCTTTGCCAACGCGTCAGCCTCTTCCATGGTTGCTGCTTCCGAGTAAACGCGGATGATTGGCTCGGTGTTCGACTTGCGCAGGTGTACCCAACCGTCTGCGAAATCAATCTTCACGCCGTCCTTATCGTTGATGCGCTCGCCTGCAAATTTGCCTTTCACTGCCTCCAGTACCTTATCTACATCAATCTCTGGAGTGAGGTCAATGCGGTTCTTCGAGATGCAGTAGTCGGGGAAGGTGGCGCGTAGTTCGCTCACCTTGCAGCCTTTTTGTGCCAAACTGCTGAGGAACAATGCAATACCTACCAATGCGTCACGACCGTAGTGGCTGGCTGGATAAATCACACCGCCGTTGCCCTCGCCGCCGATGACAGCGTTGGTACGCTTCATTTCGGTTGTCACATTCACCTCGCCTACAGCGCTGGCGCTATATGAACCGCCGTGTTTTGCGGTCACATCGCTCAGTGCGCGGGTAGATGACATATTGCTCACCGTATTACCGGGTGTATGGCTCAGTACATAATCTGCCACACTAACCAGTGTATATTCTTCGCCGAACATCTCGCCGTCCTCGCAAATGATAGCCAAACGGTCCACATCTGGATCCACTACAAAGCCCACATCAGCTTTGCCCTCACGCATGAGGTCACTGATTTGGGTCAAGTTTTGTGGGATAGGTTCTGGGTTATGTGCAAAATGTCCTGTTGGTTCGCAGTTGAGTTCAATGATGTTCTTCACACCCAATGCTTTCAAGATAGCTGGGATAGCCAGACCGCCAACCGAGTTTACGCAGTCAATAGCCACCGTGTAGTTCTTTGCTTCAATGGCAGCTTTGTCCACCAATTCAAGTGCCATCACATCGTTCACATGGGCATCAAGGTAGTCGCGGTGAGTGATTTTGCCCAAGTCATCTACTTCTGCAAAGTTAAAGTCCTCTGCCTCAGCGATAGCCAGTACTTCTTTGCCTTCTTGGTCGTTTAGGAACTCGCCTTTCTCGTTCAAAAGTTTGAGTGCATTCCATTGTTTGGGGTTGTGGCTTGCGGTCAAGATAATACCGCCAGCGGCATTTAGTCCTGTTACTGCCAACTCAGTGGTTGGAGTGGTTGCAAGACCAATATTGATTACATCATAGCCCATGCCTACTAATGTTCCGCATACCAATTGGTCCACCATTTCGCCGCTCAAACGGGCGTCGCGACCGACTACGATTGTCTTGTTGTCTGGCAACATGGCTTTGCGCTGTGTTGCGTAAGCTGCGGTGAAACGAACAACATCTACTGGGCTTAACCCTTCTGCAACGCGACCGCCAATAGTGCCACGAATGCCTGAGATACTTTTTACGAGTGCCATAATATTAGAATCGTTTAATTTTAATTTTCATATCAAACCCAAAAGGAATCACATTGCTGTTTTGATTGGTGAATCCTAATTTGCTGGGGCAAATGATTTTGCATTGTGCGCCTGAGTACTTCATGTGTTCCATAGCTATTTGCCAACCCATACATGAGTTGTCGGAGGGCATCATATTTGGTGATGTGTACTGAATCTGAGGATTTGTTTCTCCGTAGTCTTCGGTGTTCCAGAAGCGTATGGTGTCGGCGTAGGCGTCTAAGGTGTATTGGATATATTGTAGATTTACCCAATCTTTAACCTTCAATGCGGGTTGGGTTGTGTCGCCTTCTTCCACCAAATGGAAGTAGAAATTATCTTTGTCAGGCACTTGCCAATACACATTATCGCCCCATTCTTCCATGGTGCTGGGTTGGTCTTTTACAACGATAATGCCCTGTCGTTTGATGAAGTTTTCAATCAATTTCTCCTCTTCTTTGAGGGCATTGGAATAGGTGTTGTTGTTGCAACTTGCAAGGATAAGACCGAGCAAAGATAAAATATAAATACTTGTTTTTCTCATTATTTACTGATTGTCAGTGTGATAATTAAGTTTGTATATGGTTTGATGAGTTTTGTTCCTTCCACGCCATAAGCGGCATACCAAGGGGCAATAATGCGCATTTCTTCGCCTCTGCCCATTTGTTTGATACATCTGTTTACTGCCAATGGTAAATCGCCTGCTCCTACTGTGAATGTCTCCTCCACATCGGCCAACGCTTGACCGTTGAGTTCTGCCATTTGCAGATGAATCAATACAGGTTCGCCTTGTTTGAGTGAGTCGGTGTTGAGGGTAATGGTTTTGCTGTACCAAAAACCAAACTCATCCAAGGTGTAGGTGGCAGAGTCGTTCTCCACCCAATTCTTGCATGCTTTGTCGGCGGCATTGGCCATTTGTTGGTTGAAGTCCAGTTGTGCCAATAAAGCCGTGTCTGGCTCCTGTTTCTCGCTCAATCGGCGTACTTGCTGTGGTTGCTGCGTACAACCCACCATCGCCAATAGCCACAAGCCAATACCCAATCGCCTCATCACCTTATCGCCTAATCGCCTCATCGCCTCACTTCGCTATGCGAAGCAGATATTGTCCGTATTGTGTTTTCTCCATTGCTTTGCCCAATGCGCGAAGGTTGTCTGTGCTAATCCAGCCTTGACGCCATGCTATTTCTTCGATGCAGCTCACATAGAAACCCTGACGGTTTTGAATGGTGGCAATGAAGTTGCCTGCATCCAGCAGACTGTCGCAGTTGCCTGTGTCGAGCCATGCAAAACCGCGCTCAAATAGTTTCACTTGCAACTTACCTTCTGCCAGATATACTTTGTTCAAATCGGTAATCTCATACTCGCCGCGTGCGCTGGGTTTGAGTACAGCAGCTTTGTCGCAAACCGTTGAGTCATAGAAGTATAGACCAGGGATAGCATAGTTGCTCTTTGGCTCTTTGGGTTTCTCCTCTAGCGACAATACTTTGCCTGTTTCATCGAACTCTACTACGCCATAAGCGGTAGGGTCTTGCACTTCGTAACCGAAGATACATGCACCACAACTGCCACTTTCTACTTGATGTACGGCGTCACGAAGCATTTGACCAAAGTGTTGTCCGTAGAACATGTTGTCGCCTAAGATTAAGCAACCGGGTTCGCCGTTCAGGAACTCTTTGCCTAATACTAATGCTTGTGCCAAACCGTTGGGGACTTCTTGGATTTTATATTCGAATCGCATGCCAAGACGACTGCCGTCGCCCAATAGTTCCTCA
Organism: Paludibacteraceae bacterium; assembly: GCA_017628395.1. Taxonomy (GTDB): domain Bacteria; phylum Bacteroidota; class Bacteroidia; order Bacteroidales; family Paludibacteraceae; genus Colicola. Next base: position 11,627 of record JAGBZD010000044.1, read on the forward strand.
AACATAGGCAAGTCGCGTGGTGTAGAGATGATGAGTACTTCGCGAATACCTGCGCGCATGAGGGCTGACAAAGGATAATAAATCATGGGTTTGTCATAGACGGGCATGATTTGTTTGCTGATTGCTTTGCTCAGCGGATACAATCGAGTGGCACTACCACCTGCTAAAATGATTCCTTTCATATTTTTGCATATTAAACGCGACAAAGGTACAAAAAAAATCGCACATATGCAAATGTGCGATTGTTTTTTTGATGTTTTTAGCATTTTACAATGCGGCAATCACTTCTATTTCCACCAATCCGCCTTTTGGGAGTGCGGCTACGGCTACGGCTGAACGAGCGGGGAATGGGGCGGTGAATAGGGTGGAATAGACTTCGTTTAAGACGGCGAAGTTGGTCATGTCGGTCAAGAAAACGGTAGTTTTGATTACATGACTGGCGTCTGTTCCTGCGGCTTTTAGGATGGCTGCCACATTTTTCACGGCTTGTTCTGCTTGGCTGCGAAAATCTGTGCCTGCAAATTCTCCTGTGGCTGGATCGATGCCTAATTGTCCACTTGCAAACAGCATACCGTTTGCTTTAACTGCTTGACTATAAGCACCAATTGCTGCAGGTGCCTCTACGGTCGAAATAATTTCTTTCATATCATTTGTCATTTATAAATACCTAATATCCGATGTTCAATATCCAATATTCTCTGCAAAGGTACTCATTTTTTCTTATATGTGCAAATCTTTTTGTTGTTGTTCAACTAATTTATCGAATAGTTCCTCTTTTCACCCCTTCGTTTTTCGGCTTATGTAACATTTTGGGTACCTAAAAGTGACTTAAGTGATTATAAATGATTATCTTAGCGGCAAAAAATAAATTTTTAGCTGCTTTATGATAAAAAAATGCCCTATTTGTGGTGGTCAAAAAACGATCAGAAAAGGTC
>JAGBZD010000045.1 GCA_017628395.1 Paludibacteraceae bacterium
ACTCTTCCGCTATGCTGATGTTATCTTGATGAAGAAAGAAGCACTTTTGCGTGGTGGTCAAGACGATGCTCCTGGTATAGAAAATACTGCTGTAGATGCTATAAAGAAGCGTGCTTTTGCTTATGAAGCTGATCCTATTGCAACTTTCGACCAAACATATCCAGATGCATTTACAGCAATCGGTACTAGTCTTAATGACGGTATCTTGGCTGAGCGTGGTCGTGAGTTGACTTGGGAAAATCAACGCCGTCGTGACCTTATCCGTTTTGGTCAATTCGAGAAGATTCAGTATGTTAAGAATACAGCTGAGACCCGTCGTTGGTTCCCAATTCCTTATACTGTATTGCAAAAAGCAGTGGTAGATCCTACAACAGGAAAGAAGATTTGGACACAAAACCCAGGTTACTAATCCGAAAAATATTCAAAATTGAATATAAACAAAATTCATTAACTAATTAACAAACTAAAATTCTAATTTATTATGAAGAAATTTGGTATTTTTGTAGCGGCTTTAGTTGCTGCTGTAACATTCACTTCATGTGATGAGAAAAAAGGAAATGGCCCAGTAGACTTGAACCAACTTCCAAATGGTTTCTATGTATCTGAGGCAGGTGTAGATCTCATTGAGGCAAATGCAATGGATCAAGGTATCAACGAGGTAGATCAAACTGCTCGTACAGGTATGTATGAGAAGTACATCGTTCTCGAGGCTGGTAAAAAGTATGAGTTCGTAAACAAGAAAGGTGCTGTTGCTGACAAGTATGGTGCTGCTCTTGAGTATGGTGAGACTCTTATTGTTACTGACAATACAGAGGTTCCTGGTTACAAGGGGTCTCTTGCAGAGAATGCTACTGTAGAAGTAACTGAGACTGGTCTTTATCACATTGTTCTCGATTTCAACGAGGATGGCAACTTGTCTGATGTTGGTGGCGCTCAATGCATCATCGTTCCTGTAGTATGGGGCGTTCGTGGTGCTATGAACGGCTGGGGCTTCACCGAAGGTGAGAAAGTAGCTGATAACAAATGGGAGTGGGCTTGCACTATCGAAACTGCTGGTGCTTTCAAATTCGCTCACAGCAACGCATGGAAGATCAACTTGGATGTTGCTAACCTCGTTAAGGCTAACACCAACCTTGGTGCTGATTGTGTTCCTGGCGGTGGCGATATCGCTTTGGAGCGCGCTGAGTACAAGATTACTCTTGAGTTCGTTGGCCCTGCTGCTACTACCCAGGATTCTTACAAATATACTGTAGAGAAAACTGGTGATCTCGCTGTTCTCGATCCTACTACATTCGTTTACTCATTCATCGGTACCGTTAATGGTAACTGGGATACTGATACAGATTTCGCTTATGTAAGCAACGAGGGTGACCACTATGTATTTGAGGCTAAGGGTCTTGACTTCGCTGCTGGTGAGTTCAAAATCCGCTTCGGTCATGATTGGGCTAAGAACTTCGGTTATGGCTCTATGACTATCAATGGTATTGATGTAGCTGACAATGGTGGTAACATCGTTACTTCTGCTGCATTCAAGGGCTCTGCTAAGTTTGAGTTTGATTGGGATGGTTCTGCTGAGAAGAACGTCGTTCTTACTTTCACAGCTGAGTAATTAAGCATTTAATTTTTGAGAATATATAATTTCTCATCCCAGCCCTGTGGTTCGCCACAGGGCTTTTTTTTATTTGCTTTAAATTTTGCGCTCAGGGAACATTTTTGTAGTTTGAATTTTGCGCTCAGGGAACATTTTTGTAGTTTGAAATTTGCGCTCAGGGAACATTTTTGTAGTTTGAATTTTGCGCTCAGGGAATATTTTTGTAAAAATAGTTGCGTAATTCAAAGATTTTCACTACCTTTGCATCGAAAATAAATTATAGAGTATGGCAAGTCGCATTTTTAAACGAAAAGCGTATGAAAAAATGCTTCAATGGAAGCAAGAGTCGCAGGGGCAAACAGCTCTTTTGATAGAGGGAGCAAGACGTATTGGTAAATCTACTTTGGTTCGTCAATTTGCACAAAATGAATACAAATCGTTTGTGCTGTTTGATTTTTCCAAAGTCTCTAAAGAGGAAAAGACATTATTTGATGATTTGTCAGATATAGATTATTTCTTCACTCGTCTTCGTTTGCTGAAGGGCGTGACATTGTATGAGCGTGAATCGGTCATAGTATTTGATGAAGTGCAGAAATATCCTATTGCTCGTCAAGCAATCAAGGCTCTCGTAGAAGATGGTAGATATGATTATATCGAAACAGGATCGCTAATAAGTATTCATAAAAATGTAGAGCATATCATTATCCCTTCAGAGGAGGAAGTTCTTGAAATGTATCCGATGGATTATGAAGAATGGATGTGGGCAATGGGGAAAGAAAACGGATATGCAGATATGCAAACGGCCTTACAAAAAAAACATGGATTTGGCGATGATGTTAATCGCAAGTTAATGCGTGATTTCCGCTTGTATATGCTGGTTGGCGGAATGCCTCAAGCAGTTTCTAAATATTTTGATACAAAAGATTTTGCGGCAGTGGATAGGGTGAAACGCAGTATTCTTCGACTTTATCAGAATGACTTGCAAAAAATAGATAAAACAGGTAAGGCGCAGGCTTTGTTTATGTCTATTCCATCGCAGTTGGCAAGTAATGCGAATCGTTTTCAACCTTCTACAGTAATAGATAAAACTCGAGCTGAACAGTTGGATAATATCTTATTTATGATGCAGGATAGTAAGACAGTGAATATATGTTATCATGCTAATGATCCTAATGTGGGGATGGATTTGTCAACTAATAGGTCCGCATTTAAAATGTATCTTGCGGATACAGGATTATTTATAACTTTAGCATTTTGGGACAAAAGTTTTACAGATAATATCATTTACAAAAAACTGCTTAATGATGATTTAGCAACCAATCTTGGATATGTGTTCGAGAATGTAGTGGCACAAATGTTAGTTTCAAGTGGAAATCGCTTATTCTATTATACTTTCCCAGATGAAAATAAACATAATTATGAAGTGGATTTTCTTCTTTCGCGTGGTACCAAAATACACCCGATAGAAGTGAAGTCTGAAGGGTATAAGACACACAAGTCATTGGATGCCTTTTGTGATAAATATTCATCACGCGTAAGTAATAGATATCTTATTTATACAAAAGATCTCCGAAAAGATGAACAAACATTACTTCTTCCTGTATATATGACTGAATTATTGTAGAAGTATTAGTCAATCTTAGAGAATATATAATTTCTCATCCCAGCCCTGTGGTTCGCCACAGGGCTTTTTTATCTTTAGTTACTAAAAAAAGGAGAGGGTAGGTACCGTGAAAGTCAGAGTGGTAAGCGAGTGGTTTCGAGAACTGTGAGATGCCAGTTGGCAACTAAAAAAGAGTATAATAAAAGAAAAAAGCCGTCTCTCGACGACTATTTTTCCAAGGTATTAGTCTGTTTGATTTTTAAGGTACAAAAAAGATTGGATTGGTTTTCAAAACCGCTGCAAAGGTACTGCTTTTCTCACTTCTGTGCAAGTCAAAATTTATGTTGTGCAACACCTTTTTGCACTTTTTTGCCTAAAAAAATGTTTAATAACATATTTACCGTCATTTTCTATCTAATTCTATCACCTCTAAATCGCGAATTTCTGCCCCATCAATCACAAATCTGAGTAGCGTCTGTACGGTCTGCCAACCTTGTTTACCAGCTGCACCAGGGTTCATAGTCAGCATCTGCCAAGTGGGGTCGTATTGTACCTTCAAAATATGGCTATGCCCACAAACAAACAACTGAGGTGTCTCCTTCTTGAACATCGGCAGCAACCATGGATTATACTTGCCGGGATACCCTCCGATATGTGTCATCAGCACATTCACATCCTCCACACGGAAGCGATAAAATTCGCTCAACGAATACCGTACATCACCGCTATCCATATTACCATACACCGCTCTTGTTGGCTTAAACTCACGCAGGTGTTGCAATACCATCGCGCTGCCTATATCTCCTGCATGCCATATCTCATCCACCTCGGCGAAATGCTCCAATACGCGTGGATCCAAATAACTATGTGTATCGCTCAATAAACCTATGCGTGTCATGGGTGCTCTTGTTTATCCGTGGCGCGCAATGTGTTGTTTTGCGCGCAATTGTTGTTGAAACAAATTGTTTATGTTGTTGTTAATAAATTCCCGTTATATCCGTTGTTTTTATTTCTTCTCTGCTTTATCCATCACCAAGATGCTCACTATCATCGCTGCCACAGCCACACTCAAGAAAAATACTACATCTCGCAAATCTACCACGCCGCGTGAGATACTGCTATAGTGATCTTGCAATGTTATCCAGTACAATACAAAGCAATTAACCGCCCCCAATATAAATGATACCAACTGGCTCTTAGTCAGCGTACTACAGAGCAAACCTATACCCGTAAACGATGCACTCAAAAACACCAATCCCATCATCGACCCTACGAACTGTCCACTATCAATATTGCCTATCGGCTCCGCCATATAGAACACGATGAAGTAGTGTACCAAGCATGGTAAGAGTGCCAATACGGTTAACACAAACGCTGCCATATATTTGCCTACGACTATCTTCCATAACGCAATGGGTTGCGCACGCAATAGCAACCATGTACCACTTTGTCGTTCCTCTGCAAACAAGCGCATGGTCAGCGCAGGACATACCAACATCAGCAGCCACGGACTAATTTGAAATAATCCATCTACTTGTGCATAACCTGATTCTATTACATTCCATTGACCAGGAATCACCCATAGGAATAGACTCACTGCCAACAGAAACAACCCAATCACGATATACGCAATCGGCGTAGAAAAATAGTATGACAATTCTTTCTTGAACATATGCCTGCGTGTTTTTATGCTATTGTTCCAATGCTGCTTGCAAAAGTGCGGTGTTTTTTGAAAGGAAAATAAATATACCTACTTTTTTACAAAACATTCAGCACTTGCTCTTTGATTTGCTCAAGGATATCCTTCATCTTCACCACGATAATCTGCATCTCGCTTTGGTTGCTTTTGCTGCCAAGGGTATTAATCTCGCGTCCCATCTCTTGGGCGATAAAGCCGAGTTTTTTGCCCACTCCTATAGCCAATTGTCCGTCGCCTATTGCCTTGCTACCCTCCATCGTCTCGCGGAAATACTTTAGGTGATTGGTCAAGCGTACTTTCTCCTCGTTAATGTCCAGCTTTTCAATATAATAAATCATTTCTTGCTCCAGACGATTACGGTCTATGGATTGCTGTGTTGTAGCAGATAATTGCTCCAAGTTCGCTTCTATGCGGGCTTTGATTTTCTCCACGCGGCTTCGCTCGTAAGGTTCTACCTCTGACAATAGGGTGGCAATTGCGTCCAACTTCTCGCAAAACATCTGGTAGAGCGACGCACCTTCTTGCTCGCGGAAGGCATTAAACTGCTTAATCGCCTCCTTGATGGTTTGCAGCACTACAGTCCATTCCTCGTCGCTCACCTCGCTTCCGTCCTGCACCTTCGTGACATCTGGCATGCGCATGATAGCCGCTACAATATCTTGGTTATTCGCCCAGCCCAGTTCGCTTTGCAGGGCTGTGAGTTCGCGGTAGTAATATGCAAACGCTTCGCGGTTGATAGGTGCGAAAGTGGTCGAATCATCGCCTTGCAATGCATCTTGATAATAGATACTCAGGTCGAGTTTACCGCGTTCAAGGCTCTGTGCAATGAGCGTGCGAATTTCCAATTCCTTGCTACGCAATTGTGGAGCAATGCGCACACTGAGATCCAGCGACTTAGAGTTGAGACTCTTGATTTCTACGACCAATTTCTTGTTGGTGGCTACCAAGCACTCTGCTTTGCCGTAGCCTGTCATGGAGTATATCATATTATTTACTATTTATTGTTTAGTGGACGCCCTGTGGGCTACTGTTTAGTGGGTATTGGGCAAAGAGGTGTTTGCCTCGTTGTTCTCTTGTGGAGTTTCTTGCGAAGATGAGTTTTGCTCTTGAGTCTCTTGTTGGTGGGTGGCTTGCTGTTGGAAATACGCAGGAGGACCATACATCACCATGATTCTTTCGCTTGGTGTAGGCATGTCTTTTTGACTCTTACACCCACCCAATAGGGCAATCAATGTACCTAATAATATATTTATTTTCTTTCTCATCTCCTTGCCTTTAACCTTTCGCCTCTATTTCCCGATACAGAATTTACCAAAGATATTATTCAAAACCTCCTGTGAGGTTATTTGTCCTGTGATTTCTCCGAGGGCGGAAAGGCAGTCTTGCAAGTCCATGCTGAGGAACTCGCCGCTGATTTGCATTTGCAGTCCGTCTTGCACGCGTTTGATAGCCTCTTGCGCGCGCACCAATGCCTCATAATGGCGTGTGTTGCTGATAGTCACTGCGTTGCGTGTGTCGTATTGCTCACGGGCATAGGTGATCAATTCTTGCTTCAGTACCTCTACATGACCGCTCTTGGCGGAGAGATAGATCCTTGCCTCATCATCTTCTCGCCTCCTCACCTCCTTGCCTAAAAGGTCCACCTTATTATATATTTGTATAATCTTTTTTTCGTTTATATCGTCCAATTCGGACAATATATCCACTGGATCCGTGGCGTCTTGCAGGTGAATGAGTACCGCTGCTTTTTGGGCTGCTTGACGGCTACGCTCAATGCCTAAGTTCTCGATTGTGTCTTCCGTTTGGCGCAAACCCGCGGTGTCAATGAAGCGGAACAGCATGCCGTCCAACACCAATGTGTCTTCTACCGTGTCGCGTGTGGTGCCTTGAATATCGCTCACAATAGCGCGCTCTTCACCGAGCAAAGCGTTGAGCAAAGTGGACTTGCCCACATTGGGCGCACCAATAATCGCCACAGGGATACCTTGCTTGATTGCATTACCAGTTTTGAAAGAACCAACCAACTTGCCAATCGTGGTGTCAATCTCTTGTGCCAGCGCAAATAGTTCGCTGCGGTCTGCAAACTCCAGTTCCTCATGGTCAGCAAAGTCTAATTCCAACTCTACGAGCGAAGTGAAGGTCAGTAGTCGTTCTCTGAGTTTAGCCAACTCATTGGATATACCACCGCGCAACTGACTGAGAGCCAAATCTTTTTCGGCTTTTGTTTGTGCGGCAATCAGGTCGGCTACGGCTTCGGCTTCGGTGAGATCCATCTTGCCGTTGAGGAAAGCGCGTTGGGTGAACTCGCCCGCCTTTGCCAATTGGCAACCTGCATCCACGAGCCATTGCAGCAGCGTCTGCTGAATATACATGCTGCCGTGGCATGCAATCTCTACCACATCTTCGCCCGTGAAGGAGTGAGGCGCACGGAAGATGCTCACCAATACTTGGTCTAATATCTCGGACACTGGATTCCAGATGCCTGAACTACGCCTAATCTCCCCATAATGCACGGTATATGCTTTAGCTTCCATGAGCGACTTACGCCCACAAAACAAACTATCCACAATCTGTATAGCAGACGCACCGCTCACGCGTACCACAGCTATTCCTCCGCTGCCGTAAGGGGTTGATATGGCGCAAACTGTATTGTTGTACATGGTCAAATCGTAATTTTCATCCATCTCCATTCGCCGCGTTCTTTTGTCTGAATGTGTTGCAGTCCTACTGCTTCTGCTGCTTTCTTCAAATGCGGAATATCCTCGGCGTAGAATCCGCTCAGCCACAACTCGCCTTTGTCTTTGAGTATCTTGGCATACGCAGGCATTTGTGCCACCAATATATTGCGGTGTATATTCGCCATTATCAAGTCGTATTCGCCATCGGGTGGGGTACTGCCCAAGCGCACATCCAATGACACTCCGTTAGCTTCTGCGTTTTCGATACTATTCGCTACGCTCTTATCGTCGATATCCACTGCTACTACAGTTGTTGCGCCGCATTTCTTAGCCATGATGCCCAGCACACCCGTGCCACAACCCATGTCCAGCACATGGCGCCCTTGCACGAAGTAGCCTTGCTCCTGTGCCTCCACTAGTGCCTCAATCATCATGCTCGTTGTCTCATGATGTCCCGCACCAAAAGCGCAATGCGGTGTGATACGAACGCCCAATGGCAATTCCACAATCTCGTGTTCTGCTTCCCATGTGGCGTTCCAGTTGATATCCTCGCAAAGCGCTACACCCATGATTTCCACGCCTTCGGTCTCGGATATCAGATGGTTTAAAGCCTCCTGATTCTCCTCCCATACGGCTGTCTGAATATAGGCGTTTGCTCCATCAAACACCTCAAAACCCAAGTCGCACATGGCTTGCTCAAACAAGTCCTGTTGCCAGTCTTCTGTAAATTGATACGATAAATGTACTACGGAATACTGCATGATTGCTCATAAATTTTGTGCAAAAGTACAACAAAAAATACAAATATGCAAGTAAAGCGAGTATTATTTTCAAAAAACAACCGTTTGCTTGATATTATTTGCAATTATCCTTCTTAATTACCGCCATAACTACCTATCATGGTGATTATCTTTTCGCAAAGAGTAGTAATAGGTGTCGTTCCATCATTATCAATGACTATATCGGCACGCTGAATATCCCCTTCCACATCTTGCGCATGTATGCGCGCACTTACTTTGTCCATTGTCGTTTGGTCGCGCGCAATGGTACGCTCAATGCGTATCGCCTCTGGGGCTGTGATCATCACTACTTTGTCGCATAACTGATTAAAGCCTGCTTGATATAGAATGGCACATTCTATGAAGAGAAAATCCTTGCGCTGTAAATCGCTCTTCTGTGGATTGGACTGACTCCCTGTAGATGACAGATGGTCGTTCGTAGTCCAACGGAGAATATCTGCTTTTACTGCGGGGTGAACGATGGCGTTGAGTTGGGCAAGCAACGACTTGTTTGTAAATACACGCTGTGCTACCAATGCCGTTTGATATACGCCGTCGGCATATACCTCTCGACCAAAAAGTTGCTCCATCTTTTGGCGTACATGGGCATCTTCCACAATCAGGCGTTTGGCCTCGCTATCGGTGTCATACACTGCATAACCCATCGCGCGCAATTGCCTTGCAATCGTACTCTTGCCGCTGCCTATGCCTCCTGTAATTCCGATTATCATTTTTTTATTTGGACTCTGGATGCTGGACCCGTACTCCCGATTTCTATTTAAAATTGAAAATAGATAAATGCCTGCAAGTCCGCCGTTACAAACTGATACACGCCTATTATCGCCACCACTGCAATCAATACGATTGCCCATAGCGGTAACAATGCAAAACGCACCCTATACCAGCGCTTCACGCGACTGGGTAACCAGTGAACTACCATGCCTAACACAAACAATATCACCACATTGCGATACTCCCACATAAAATCGGGGATAATACTGCTATTCCATGCACCACCAATCTGATTGACCATATTCGTAGCTGTTTCCCATGCCTCTTGATTGGCGGTCGCAGGATCAAGGTTACTGCCCGAACGGAAGAACAATCGCGTGAATGTGATAAACACAAAAGTCTGTGCTATAGCCCATGCAGCAGAAAGGCGATTAGCGAGGGACGAAAGGTTGTTGGCGAAAGGTGAGAGTAGGTTGCCTCGTTTCATCAGCACACGCTCCCACCACCAATAGGCGTAACGGATAGCGGTTCCTATCCATAATGCTATTCCCCACACGAAAAACACATTCCAGATAGGAGCATTTAGCATACTATAAACTACCCATAATCCGCCCATAAGCACACTCATCAGCAGCATTTTGATGTTCCAATTCATCTTCGCCCACACCTTATATACAATCATACCTGCTCCATTGAGCGCTCCCCAAATGACGAAGTTCCAACTGGCGCCATGCCATAATCCACCCAACAGCATGGTGATGAATGAGTTGACATTACCTGCAGCAATCTTGTTTTTTACCTCTTTTCCCAAAATCTTGCGGTTGCCACCCAAAGGGATATACAGGTAACTCTTCAACCAACGGCTGAGCGACATATGCCACCTACGCCAAAACTCTTGCGGGTTGCGTGACTTGTAGGGCGAATCGAAGTTCTGCGGCAGATAGAAGCCCAGCAACATCGCGATACCAATAGCAATATCCGTGTAGCCCGAGAAGTCGGCATACACTTGCAGCGAGTAAGCAAACAAGGCAAATAGGTTTTCAAATCCGCTGAATAGCAATGGATTATCAAAAATTCGGTCAATCAAGTTGACTGCCAAATAATCACTCAGTACGATTTTCTTAATCAGTCCGTTGAGTATCCAGAATACGGCCAATCCGAAGAGACGGCGGCTTAGGCAGAAAGGCTTGTATAGTTGTGGAATAAACTCGTTGGCACGCACGATAGGTCCTGCTACCAGACCAGGGAAGAAGCTGACATAGAAACCAAAGTCCAAGATGTTTCTCACGGGCTTGACTTGTCCGCGATACACATCTATGGTGTAGGACATTACTTGGAAAAGGTAGAACGATATGCCCACAGGCAGGATAATCTTATCTACCATGAAGCGTCCGCTCTCGCTGAAACCGTTGCCGATGTAGGCAAACAAATCAAATACCGCAAACTCTGTCCCGAGCAAATCGTTCACCATATGGGTGAAGAAATACGCGTACTTGAAGTAGCAGAGTAGTCCGAGGTCAATGATAATGCTAAGGGCGAGCCATGCTTTGGCGCGCGCCTCCTTGTTCCTTGTTCCTTGCTCTTTGTTCCGATATATCTGCTGCGCAATGAGCCAGTCGCTGACGGTAACAAATAGCAAGATGAGCAGGAATAATCCGCTGGTTTTGTAGTAGAAGAACCAGCTCACAGCCATGAGGAACACATTGCGCAGATGTAATCGCGTATTCCTGCCTTTCGCCTTATCGCCTTCTTGCCTTATCGCCTGTGCGCTACGCGCACCCACTTCCATAATCATCGCAAACACCGCATATACCAATGCAAAGAACGCCCAGAAATAGAACTGGGTGAACAGCAGCGGACTCTCGCTATTAAATCCAAATATGTGGTGAAGAAATTCCATTACCTCTCCTTTTGCACTTTACACCTTACTACTTCCGTTTTTCCTCTATCCATTGATATAATTTCTTTCCGATGTTGTTTGCTCCTGCGCGGGTGAAATGCACATAGTCGCTGCCTGCCAATCCATTTTCTACCCATCTTACCATGCTGTCTTTTCCGCCCATAGCATCGTACATGCTCCAGTAGGCAATCTGTTCTTCGGCTGCCATTTTCTTGAGTAGTTTGTCCATATAGGGTACCAACGGATAGGTGGTCATCTGTCCGTCGATATTCGTGGACATGTCGCTCGGACCAACAAACAGTATCGATGCCTCTGGCGCACATGCACGGATATAGCGCACTTGCTGGCGCAATGTGCTGCGCACATACCCGCTGATGGTGGAAGGATTCTCCGTCTGCGGAATCATGTTACCACCAAACTGCAAGATAATCAGTCGTGTATTCGTCTCGCGATAGAAGTTGCTCAACTGTGTGCTGTCTATCTTGGTGAAAATATTGCCCGAACAACCACGCATAGGGATATTATCCACTATCACACCCGTTGGCGTTTCCAGACTCACGCCATATACATGTCCTTTGCCTTGCAAGTGAAGCTCGCAGCGTTCGCAGCTATCGGGGAGGGTGTAGAGCAATGGGTGTCGGCTATCGGATGTCGGGTTGAGCGTTGTGTCTTGCGCCAATATATAGCCGTCCACGCTGTCCGTCCATACCCGCACACGATTAAAATAGTTGTGCGGTTTGCGTTTTTTGTCTATCGGCTCAATATGCAGCACGATGTCTTCGCTACCTTTGACCAGCGTGCTGTCCATCACTGCCACTTGTCCCATGACGCCATAGTCGTCGCTCTCTGTCAAACGCATGCTGCGAGGACCATACACCAAATAGCGCTTTGGACCACCTTGTGCAGACTGCACCTTGTCGTTTATGCTTATCCATTGGCGAATGGTGCGTGTGGGGATAGTCTGGTGTAGCGGAATCAATCCCACACCGCCACCGCCGTATTCTTTTTGCCAACGCTCGCGCAGGACATTGGTGATACGGTCCTCTTCTATTTGCGAGTCGCCGTAGTACACCACACGCACGGGTTGGCTGCCTACGCTATCCAATGCAGCATAAAAAGCCGAAAGATATGCCCGAGCATCGGTGTTTACTACATTCACCTCGGGGACTACGGATTGCGGTTTCTGTGGAATACTATCTTGGATGGATAAGGTGTCTTGTGCCACTCCGCTGTCGGTGGGCAATACGCCCAGTGTATCTATTTCCGCGAGCAGCGAGTCATGCAGGATGCTTATTTCATCATTCTTCATTTCCAGGTCCAACGCCTGAGCTAATGTCGGAAAGCGCAGATTCCACTTCCCGATATGCCAACCGCCATCGGGGACAACCCAACAAACTACGCCCAGTAGCGCAATCACGGTCCAAATGATATATGCTATATACCTTGTTCTCAAATCCCAGCCTTTACACCTTACACTTTACACCTTACACCATCTCCCTACTTTCTCCACAATGCTCTTGTAAAGAGCAGTAGCACGGTGAATATCTCCAAACGACCAATCAGCATTACGACACTCATAACCCACTTTGCCACTGTTGGGAACTCCGCATAGGTACCCGAAGGACCAAACTGACCAATACTGATGCCCACATTACCAATGGCTGAAACAGCGGCGCCTATTGATTCATCGAAGTTCACTCCGCTGGCGCAGAATATGACTGCGGTGATGACAATAATAAAGATATAGAAAATCAGAAATGCCATGATATTGTTAATGGTCTGTTGCGGAACCGTTTTCTCATTGAGTTTCACGGGAATAATCGCATTGGGATGAATACGGCGTTGGAACTCTGCCACACCATTTTTCATGATAATCGCCAATCGTACCCACTTGATACCTCCAGCCGTACTACCTGCACAGGCACCTGTTAGCATGAGGAAGAATATCACCACCCATGCCACCACAGGCCAGTACATATAGTCGGAAATGGTGTATCCTGTTGAGGTCATCGAACTAATCACGGTGAAGATACTATCGCGAAACGCACGCTCCATATGCAGTCCTGTCCAACCCGGACGAGCGATATACAACCCAACTGTCAGAGCCACCGCAAACACCAGTACTGCTACACTATACCAACGCAATTCTTCATCTTGGAAGAAGTTGCGGGCTTTGCCTCTCAGCAAGTATATGAGTAGCACGAAGTTAATACCCGAGATAAACATGAAGAATGTCACCGTATAGTGTATTGCTGCGGAGTCGTAGAACTCCAGACTATTGTTGTGCGTAGAGAAACCACCTGTGGCAATCGTAGAGAACGAGTGGCACACGGCGTCAAACACATCCATGCCGCAGAGCCACAATGCTGCCACCTCAGTCAGGGTGAGTAGCACATAGATGCTCCACATCATTTTTGCTGTATCGGCTATGCGTGGCGACACTTTTTCGTAGGTCAGTCCCGACACCTCGGCTGCGTAGAGTTGCATGCCGTTGAGCCCGAAGATGGGCAAGATGGCTATGGATAGCACAATGATTCCCATGCCGCCAATCCATTGTGTGAGCGAACGCCAGAAGAGCAAACCATGCGTAATCACCTCTAAGTCGGGTATGATAGTGGCGCCAGTGGTGGTGAAGCCCGACATGCTCTCAAACCATGCGTCGGTCAGCGAGGGTACTTGTCCACTGAGGTAGTAGGGGAGTAAGCCAAAGGCAGAGAACACCACCCACACCATTGCCACAATGACATAACCTTCTCTTTCGCCCATGCGCGATTCGGCACGACGACCCACCAGCAAGCCAATGACACCTGCCAGCAAAGTGATGATAGTGGATAATAGAAAGACACCAGTATCTGCCTCGCCGTACCATAGACTAACGCCCAATGCCAAGGTCATAAACACCGACTCAATGAGCAGCAGAGCGCCCATCGTGCGAAAAACCATGCGAGTGTTAAAGGTGCGTGTCATTTGAAGAATTTTTCTAATTTTCGGATTACTTGACTTTTGCAGAATACTACCACTTGGTCGTTCGGTAGGACTTCTGTATCGCCGTTTACCAATATACCTTCTCCTGCGCGCACGATAGCGCCTATGTTTGCATCGGCAGGCAATCGCATGTCGCGTATCTTGTTTTTGGTGATTCGACTACCTTCTTCTGCCATAAACTCCACTATCTCGGCATCTGCGCTGGTCAAGTTGCGCACATTCAGTACGCTGGCGTCTAAGAGCATTTGGTAGATATACGATGCTGCAATCGTTTTTTTGTTGAGTACCGTACCTATATCCAATCCCTCAGCCATAGGGATATAGTCGATGTTCTCCACTTCTGCTATCGTCTTCTTCACGCCAAAGCGTTTGGCGGCCATGCAGGCAAAGATATTCGCCTCGCTACTATCGGTTACGGCTACAAACGCATCTGCATCTTCTATGCCTTCATCTTTGAGGGTTGCCATATCGCTACCGTCAGCATTGATAATCAGTGCGTTGTTCACTTTCTCGCTCAGATGATAACAATGCTCACGGTCTGCTTCCAGTATCTTGATACTCAGGTCATCCGATAGGTTCTGCACTGTCTTTTGGGCAATCTTCGACCCGCCAAAGAAGATGATGTTTCTGATTTCTTGTTTCTGTTTGCCCAGTTGTTCGCGCAGGTGTTTCATGTTCTCGCGCGTACAAACGGCATATACCATGTCATCTGCTTGTATCTCATCTGCTCCTGTAGGAATGATGGTGTCTTGTCCTCGTTTTATGGCTACTACGCGATAGAGACCATGATTGAAGAAGCCCGACATAAATTGTTTGCCAATCACTGCAGCTCCTTCTCGCACTTTCACTACGCACAATTCCAATGCACCTTCGCATAGGGTGAGGTGATAGCGCATCCAGTTGGTTTTGAGCGAAGAGGTAATCTCTTGTGCTGCAAGCAGTTCTGGGTAAATCAAGTGGTTCAATCCCATTTGCTCAAACAGGCGTTTGTTCTCTGGAATCAGGTATTCGTAGTTGTCTATGCGTGCCAAGGTGCGTTTGGCGCCCAGTTGGTTGGCAAGCAGACAAGCGGTAATGTTTTCCGATTCCGAAGGTGTAACGGCTATGAATAGATCCACATCTTTCACTCCGATGCTTTGGAGGTCATGGATAGAGGTCGGACTACCCACTTTGGTTAGCAGGTCGTAGCTGGTATCCAAGTCGCCCAATCGGTCTTGTCGTTCGTCGATGAGACTAATGTCCATATCTTCGCGCGATAGCAGTTTTGCCAAGTGGCGTCCTACTGCTCCAGCGCCTGCAATAATGATTCGCATATGCCTTCTTTATCTAATTTTAACAAATGATATAATTCCTTCGTACTACCATGTTCCACGAACTGGTCATTTACTCCCATGCGTATAACACATGGTGTGTAACCATTATCTGCCATAAACTCAAGCACAGCACTACCTAAGCCACCACTGATTACACCATCCTCTATTGTGATGATTTTAGTAAAGCGTTTGCCTATCTTGTGTAGTAATTGCT
The DNA here is from genome assembly GCA_017628395.1 of Paludibacteraceae bacterium. Lineage (GTDB taxonomy): Bacteria > Bacteroidota > Bacteroidia > Bacteroidales > Paludibacteraceae > Colicola. The sequence continues at coordinate 15,495 of JAGBZD010000045.1, forward strand.
CATCCATTGGCTTGAGCCATCGCATATCGTAATGCGCTATTCCCTCTACAAGCGAAGCCGATCTTCCACCTAAACTATCTATCGCCTCAATCACTGTATAACCGATAGCACCCAGAGATAGTACTGCCACTTTCGCTTCTTCACTTTCTCTCAAGCATACACCTTTGCCGATAGTCACCTTCGCCTCATCGCCTAATTGCCTTATAGCCTCATTGCCTCCATTCGTTCTGCCACGCGGATAGCGAATAGCAATAGGACCGTCATGTTCTTTTGCGATTCGCATCATCTCCTGCAAGTCCGTAGCCGTCATTGGTGCGCCAATGACCATGTTGGGTATAGGACGCAGATACGCCAAATCCAGCAAGCCGTGGTGTGTAGCGCCATCGTTGCCTACGATGCCTGCGCGGTCAATGCAGAACACCACATGCAGTTTGGGTATTGCCACATCGTGTATGATATTGTCGTATGCGCGTTGTAGGAAACTGGAGTAGATGTTGCAGTATGGTACCAATCCTGCTTTGGCGAGTCCAGCGCTGAAGGTCACGGCATGTCCTTCGGCGATGCCGACATCAAATACGCGTTCTGGCAATTCTTTCTGCATGATGTTCATGCTGCAACCGCTGGGCATAGCGGGTGTGATACCTACAACGCGCTTGTCTTCTTTCGCCAGTTCGAGTAGTTGCTCGCCAAACACCTCTTGCCATAATTGTTCCTGCCTTTCACCTTTCACCTTTAACCTTTCACCTGTCTCTGCGCAGAACTCTCCGGGGGCGTGCCAAGTTGTTTGGTCATTTTCGGCGGGTTCGTAGCCTTTGCCTTTTTTGGTGATGATATGTAGTACTTTCGGACCTTGGTAGTCTTTTATTTCGTTGAATATGCGTACTAATTCCAGTACATCGTGTCCATCAGCGGGACCGAAGTATCGGATATTGAGTCCTTGGAAAATGTTGTTTCCTTGTTTGGTGAGCAGTGCTTTGATGTTATTGGTAATGCGTAGTACGCGTCCTTTGTTGTCGTCGTTGAGGATATGCAATTTGCGTGCCATTCTGTATCCCCACCAGCGCCAGCGGTTGTATCGTTCGCTGGTTGTTATGTCCACGAGGTATTGTGTGAATCCGCCTTTGATGGGGTCGATGGCCATATTGTTGTCATTCAGTACGATGAGTAGGTTGTTTTTGAGCATGGAGGTGTTGTTGAGTCCTTCGAATGCCAATCCGCCTGTCATTGCTCCGTCGCCGATGATTGCCACCACTCTTCGCTTCTCTCCGCTACTGACTACAGGCGTAGCCGAACTACAGGGCTCTGCCCGATCTACAGCCGCTTCTGCGGCGATCTCTTCCCTAATGGCAATACCTAATGCTGCAGAGATGCTATTGCTGGCGTGTCCTGCGATGAAGGCATCGTATTCGCTTTCGGCGGGGGTAGGGAAGGGGGCTATTCCTTTGAATTGTCGGTTGGTATGGAATCGTTCTCGTCTGCCTGTTAGTATTTTGTGTGCGTATGCTTGGTGTCCCACATCCCATACGAGTTGGTCGTTGGGTGTGTCAAACACATAGTGTAGTGCCACGGTGAGTTCTACGGTTCCGAGCGAAGAACCCAAGTGACCGGGATTTTTGCTCAGTTGTTGTATGATAAAATCCCTCACTTCGTCGCACACTTGTGGTAGTGTTTCTTCAGGCAGCTTTTTCAAGTCGCTGGGGTAGTTGATGGTGTGTAAATATTTGTAGTCCATAAATGTGGATATAGTTCTTTTGTTGTTTGTGTTGATTGCGTATTTCCGCAATAAGCCTGCAAAGGTACAACTTTTTTTTTATTTATACAAATAAACAATAAAATTTGTGTGTTTTTTTAGGCATTTATATACCTATATGCCTATTGACACTTTTGGTTGGTATCTATCTCTTTATTTTGTTTTGAGTAGCCAATGCGCTCGTGCATTCTTCCAACTCAAACAAAAATATACTCCTCGAATTGACGAAAATTGACATCAAAATTGACCTAAATTGTTGTCTAAAATAAAAGGGACTTATATACCAGTTGACACTTACGTGAGATTCCTTGAGCGCGGCAGGGAGTTGATTGCCGCGCAAGTTGTCGGTGTTGTCGTTATAAAAAATAATCGTCCTTTATGATCTATTGTCTTTCACCTTATTTGTCAAAGCCCCCGTTTTTCAGCAGGTAATCATAGGTTATTCGTAGGTTATTCGTAGGTGATTCGTAGGTTATTAAGCAAGTCTGCAAATAACCAAAGCGTGAGGTATACCCAAGAAAGTAGGTCTTTCTGTGCATGTTTTTAGGGATTTATATACCAGTTGACACTATGTGTTGTTTTCCTTGTCGCGCCAGTAAGTGCGGGGTCCCCGAAAAAGCCTGCTTTTTGGGGTGCTTTTGATTGGCGCGAAAGTTGTTTAAGTTGTTTTTTAATAAATAATTCTTGTGGTTTTTAGTTTTAGTGTCAACATATATATAGTTCCTTGTTTTTATGTAGAGAATACATTTTTTTTCATCGAACGCTTGCATATTTGTAATTTTTGTTGTACCTTTGTAGCGTCTTTTCAATAGAAAACAGTTAAGACACTCTGTTTGATGAAGACAACTATGTGTATATCAACGATTAACACTATTGTTCCCTGCTTTTTTTGAGTAGGTGATTCGTTGTATGCATATATAGACTGCATGTGCAATGCATGTGCAACCCTTTATGGGTTCGCTGTGTGGTATATTGTAATTTAGGTAAATAGGAACCAAGAGATATAAATAAAATACCCCCTCCGAAAGGGAGAAAAAAGTATGGCATTATTTGTAATATATGGCTACCAAAATTCAGGCAAGACGCATACGGCTTGGTTGGTGTATAATCTGCTCAAAGCAGCAGGTTCTGAATTGCATTTTGAAAGCCATCCTGCGCAAAATAAACTCTCATATATTGAGGTATTGCAACATATTACAGACAGATATAATGCTTCAGACACCACGCCTCACATCTCGGATTTTAGGGCGTTGGTTGAGTATAAAGGTAAAAAGGTGGCTATCTTCAGTGCAGGCGATTGTGTAAAAGATAGGAGATGGGTGGTAACAAGTTTAGAGGACAATTTGGATTGGGCAAAGCAGAATGATGCTGATCATATCGTTTGCTGTTCAAGATATGTAAATAGAGTGGGCTCTGTACAGCGTTATTTGCTGGATAATTATAAACTGTCGATATATAATTGGTGTTATAAATCCCAAGCTACTGTGCTCGCTGATCAACTATCCGATGCGCAAAAAGTGGCAGCAGAAGTGTTTGTAGATATAAAATAACACCCCCTCGGGCACTGGTCATTGACTTGACCCTGCTCACAAATAGAAAATAACGAATATGAAAGATAATGAGTTTATATCTCGACCACGTATTGTGAGTTCGCACGACATACAAATTGATGTGGAGTATGCAGAGTGGATTGCGGAAGTAAAGCACCGCTATCGTGCTGCTCAGTCAAAAGCAGCGGTTAAGGTTAATTCAGAAAAACTGCTGTTTAATTGGCTATTAGGTGCGGATTTAGTGTTAAAGAAAGCAGAAGAGCGTTGGGGCGAGGGTATTGTAGAAAAACTCAGCAAGGATTTGCGGACAGAGTTCCCTGGTGCTGATGGTTTTACACCACGTAATCTTTGGCTTATGAAACAATGGTATTCATTTTACTCTCATCCTGCTGGTACTCAAAAACTGAAACAGGCCGTTTCAGTTTTCGAAGAGTACGCTTTTAACAACCAATTAGCACTCGATCAAGTGGGGCAAACTATTATTAAAACTGAAAATGTGAAACAGCCTGTTTCTGTTTTTCCAACACCGTTTGGTTTTATAGGTTGGAGCCATCACATAACTATCATTCAAAAATGTAAGGATATTGACGAAGCGTTATTCTATATACTTAAAACCATAGAAAACAATTGGAGTCGCGAGGGGTTAAAAAGAGCCATAAATGCAGATGTTTATCACACACAAACGCCAGCTCCTAATAATTTTGCAACAACACTCATTACACCTCAGTCTGCTCTATTGCAAGAGATAGTAAAGGCAAATTATGATTTCAGTTGGGCTGAAGTGAAGCACGCTTCATATGACGAACTTGAGTTAGAGAAAGCATTATCCAACAATATAACGCAAATGCTTTTGGAGTTAGGAAATGGTTTTGCCTTTATAGGAAGACAGCGCGAATTGATAGTTGCTGGTAAAACAAGGAAAATAGATTTGCTTTTTTATCATATTAGAGCGCATTGTTATGTGGTAGTGGAGTTAAAAGCAAAGCCTTTTGAACCAGAATTTGTAAGCAAACTCAATTTTTATGTTAGTGCAGTTAATAACCTTATTCGACAAGAAGAAGATAACCCTACGGTAGGACTATTGATTTGCAGCGATATGGATGAAACGGAGGTAAGGTGGTCTTTTGAGGGATTACAATCGCCATTAAGCGTAGCAACATATAGTGGTATAAAGATAACAGAATTACTGCCAACGACAGAACAAATTAAACAACGCATAAAAAATCTCAAATTAGAATTAAATCGTTTGGAGAAATTGTAGCCACCCCCGAAAGGGGAATTACCAACAACCTAAATCGAACTTCGCGAGTTCGATTTAAGAGGAGGAATGACGGCGAGCCAAACTCGTGTAAATGAGTTTCTTCTCGCAAGTACATTCCGACGAAGGCACGGGTCATTGGGTTGACCTATGCTCACAAAACAAAAAACAGTAAACTAAAAACATAAGATATTATGAAACAATCCACTTTTTCTGCCGTGATGGCAAACAGTATTAAAAATCTATTGCAAGGGTATACCAAGGGTATACGATTCACTGCCATTTTAACCCTCCTATTTACGATAGGTGTGGGACAGATATGGGCGGAAGGAACAGAAACTTTTGAAAATTTAACAAGCGTGAGTAGTTATGCTTCTCGTAGTTGGACTGGTGTCAATGGACAAACATGGAGTGCAACTTTGGCAAGAACCGATCAAAAGATAAGTGGAAATAGGGGCTTAACATTTAGCAATGCTAATTCATCAAAAACCATTACAATGAAGTTAACCGATGCACAGAAAGCAGCGGGTATAGGAACATTCACTTTTAAATATAAGCATCCTTATAGTGATTCTGGCAAGACTAACACATTCTCTATTAGCGTAAATGGGAGTAACTATTCTTCTGGGACATTGAGCTATACATCATCAACTGCAACGAAAACGATAACCATAAATGCTGTTCCTAATTCAACTTCAATTACGATTACAATTACAGGAACTGCTCGTTTGTGTGTTGATGATTTTAGTTGGACATCTTATGCTTCCAATAAAACCGTCTATTTGAAGCCAACAAGTGCGTGGGATAACTCCAGTGCTAAGTTCGCAGTATATTATTTCAACAATTCTACTAATACCAACGGTTGGTCAAGTCTTATGACTAAAGTGGATAACAAGTGTAATAATGATGTATATAAGGCAGAAATACCATCATCATACACAAATCTTATCTTTGTGCGACTGAATAGTACAGCAACTGGAGGAGATTGGAATAACAAATGGGATCAAACTGCCGACCTAACTCTATCTGGTACAAACAATATGTACACCATTTCTGCACACGGTTCTAATGGGGGGAAGGCCTCTGGCTCTTGGAGTGCGTACAAAGAAGAAGTGCAAGTGACCTATAATTTTCAAAAAACGGGTATAAGCAATATTACGGAATGTGTGGTTAAAGGTCAAACGACTGCTAATAAGTCATACAATTTATTAGGTTGGAAATTAGATGGTTGGTACAAAGAATCCGCTTGCACTAACCAATGGAATTTCAGCACTACTGTCACAAGTGAGATGACACTATACGCTAAATGGTCAGAACCCGCTACTACTACTGTTTATCTTAATGCAAATAGCAATGGAGTGAACTGGACACAAGATAATGCAGATATTTGGGTGCACGCGTTTATGAGTTCCACAGGTGAGTATAAGGATATTCAAATGACTCCTGTAAATACTTGTGATGTCAATTGGCTCAAAGCAGAAGGAATCCCTTATGGAGTAGATAAACTGATTTTCTTGCGTGTTGCAGATGGTGTAGGTGTCGTTTGGTCAGGTAGTAACTTATGGAATCAAGCAGCCGAAATTGGTTATAGTGGCTCTACCTCATATTATCAAATGGATAGTTGGTCTGCAGTAAAAACAGCAACAGCATACCAACCATCCACATATACAATTTCTTACAATAGCGGTGGTGGTACTGGTTCAATGGCTTCGACTACAGTTGAGTGTGATGGCTCAATCACATTGCCAGCAAATTCTTTCACTCGTACAGGTTATACTTTCAATGGTTGGAAGGATGCTAGCGGAAAAACTTATACAGACAAATCGACTATATCAAACATCAAATCAAACATCACTCTTACCGCTCAATGGAAGGTTAATACCTATACTATAATTTCTAATCTTACGAATTGTAGCAGTTCTCCTGCAATACCAGCCAGTTATACATATACTGGCTCTGCAGCAAACTTGACTTATACAATTACGCCTGCAAGTGATTGTCGTTTACCAGATGCTATTACAGTTAGTGGTTGTGCATATACATGGGACAAAACTACTGGTCAACTTAAACTAACAGGAACGATTTCTGGCAATGTAACCATAACTATAGAAGCAGTTAAAGTTTACACCATCACATGGAAAGTTAACGAACAGCAATATGTAGAAAAACAAGAGGTTGTTGATGGTCAAACTATTGGTTCGTTGCCAAATGCCCCTGATGCTCCAGCAACTTGTTCAGACAAAGTGTTTATGGGTTGGACAGAATCCGCAACAGTAAACAGTGATGGCACAGGTATTACCTATATTTCTACTTCTACCAAACCAGATGGCGACAAAACATACCATGCGGTCTTTGCAACGAAAGAAGGCGGAAGTACAAGTGTTGTGACCGACAAACTCACTCGTGCAACTACCGGAATCTCTAATGGTGCTGGTTATGGTACTTGGTCAGGTAAAAAAGCCACATCTTCTGCTGTTTACGCAGGACAAAGTGCTGGTGGAAATGATGCTATTCAAATACGAACAACTAATAGTAACTCGGGTATTATTACCACTACTTCTGGAGGAAAAATAACAAAAGTATCCGTAGTGTGGAATAGTAATACTACTTCTAGTCGTACGCTTAATGTTTATGGAAAGAACAGTGCATATACTGCAGCTACTGACCTGTATGATACATCAATAGATGGTGATCTCCTCGGTACTATTGTTTATGGAACTTCTACAGAATTAATTATTTCTGGTGATTACCAATACATTGGTTTACGTTCTTCAAGTGGTGCAATGTATTTGACAAGTGTATCAATCACATGGTCTGCAGGAACTGAACCTACCTACACCGAATACGTTACTTCATGTACTCCACAGTTCACTATCACCCTCAATCCTAATGGTGGTACAATTGATGATAATGATTGGAAATATGATAACGGTACTGGATATTACACTCAAACGGTAAGCGACGGCACAGAACTTAATTTTCCTACTGCTACAAAAACAGGTTACACTAATATTGGTTGGAAGAAAAACAATACTGGCACCCCAGTTACTTCAATTATAGTTTCTGAAAATGCAACATATACTGCTGCTTACGATTGTGCATTAGCAACTGTTGGAATTTCAGGTACTTATGCCCTTACAGTAGGAGATGTATTCGAACTGGTAGCAACTGCTTATGATAGCAATGGCGATGTTCTTACATGTCCAGCTAACACTACTTCTTACAGTTGGGAACGCTATAACTCTGTTGATGGAGTGTGGGAAGCAATTACCGACGACAACTCTGATGGCGACGACGCAAAACTGACATTCAACAACTGCCAAATTGCAAACTGCGGTACATATCGTTGCCATGTTTCCTATGGTGAGTGCGAAGCATCGAGTCATACTACTGCTGCGGATGGTGGATTTAATGTACACTGCTTCCACCTCAAAGGAGATTTCGAGGACAATTGGAATATCGAATACGCATTCAATCACACTGATGAACCTGGTATAGCAACTCTTACTTTGGATCTTATATCTGGACATACTCACAACTTTAAGATTTACGATGGTATTAGTCAATATGGTAATGGTGGAACAATTACCGCTTCAGTCACAGGTTGGACTTATGAAACTACTATCGATTCAGATACAAAACTCCAAACGGGTGCCGATGGTTCGTATGTATTTACATTGAACTACACTCAATTGATAAATAACAGCACCAATATCCTCGTATTAGATGTAACTTATCCACCTTCTAACCAATCAGAAGGATATACTGTTTACTACGACAACCTTGTACACAACTGGCAGAATGTTTACTATCGTATTGGTCACAACAGAGATAATGGCGATGGAACATGGGGGTGGAACCAAAACCAAGAAATGACAAAGGTTCCAGGTACAAGTCATTTGTACAAAACCACAACTCCAACATTTGACAACTTCGAAGCATGGCACATAGCAAATAATGTTTCTTGGGCAGATAAAAATAGTATTTATTTAGTCAATCCAGATGGTACAGAGTACGATATTACCCACGCTACTGTCTTTAAGAAGTTCGTGGTTGTAGAAGACATTACCTTGACTCCTGAAGCTACTGGTACATTCGTTAATGGCGAAAATTGTACCTACTATGCTGATGTTAAGCAATCGGGCATGAAAATGCACAAAGCAACAGTCATTCCAGCAACAGGTGGTACAATTACCGTTTCTTATACCGACCACGATGGTACAGCAAAGAGTGACTTTACTTCTGGCGACCGTGATTTGGCTCACACTTGCTTGTTGACAATCACTGCTACTCCAGACGCAGGTTATAGTCTCGGAACATTGACAGTCAACGATGATCCTTTCACCTCAGGCAATGTTCACACCCTTGCAGAGAACGCTGTGATTAAGGTGGTTTGGAATACTAATCAATATACAGTAAGCTTTGATGGTAATGGTGCAGATGGTGGTTCTACTGCTTCCGTTTCAGGAAATTATTTGACTACAGTTACTCTTACTCCTAATGGTTTTACTCGTACAGGCTATACTTTCTCCGGTTGGAACACTAAGAGTGATGGAACAGGTACTCCATATGCAGATGGTGCTCCATTCAACATATTACCTCAAAATGTAACTCTTTATGCACAATGGGAAAAGGCATATATAGTTGAATTTTCTCATAACGATAAGGGTATTTTCAATGGTGAAGAAATAGTATATGTACCTACAAACGATAACATTATCACTCTGCCAACAGTAGAAGATGTTAGTTGTGGTTTCTATGATACATTCGAAGGTTGGATTGTTTCCAATGACGAATATGTAGAAAGCACTACAAAACCTGCAACCGTATATATTGGAGGCGCAAGCTACAGAGTGACAGGTGACTGCACATTCCGCGCACTATACTCTAAATGTGAGGGAGATGCTACACAAGTTTATCGCAAAGTTACTTCTACAGGAGAGGTGACCGATGGAACATATATTTTGGTAGCAAATACTTCAACTCCTCGAGTTTATAGTGGATATGGTGGTGCCACATATGGTAGTAGTGTGGAAGGTCTAAGTGCAGATGGTGAAGACTTCACAACCACATTGCCAGCAAGTGCCAAACCAATAACTGTGACAGTAGGAACGGGCACTAATGCAGGTACTTTTGCGATGTACAATGCGGATAGAAGTAAGTATTTGACCTATACAGGAAGTAGTAATACCCTTAATGAGAGTGATACAAAAGTATTTATTTGGAAATTGACAGATGGTTCAAATGTAAACAGTAAGTCCTGTCCAGCAGGTGTATTGACACCTAATGGATTTGACACGCGTGTACTTCAATGTAATACATCTTCATCGAATCGTTTTGCTTGTTATACAAACTCCCAAAGTTCTCATGTCTTCCTCTATAAGTTGATAGACAAGTGCACCAAGTATTATTCTACCAATCCAAGTTGTGAAAAGCCAGTAGGTGTACACATTGTTTATAATGCTAACGCTGTAGATGCAAGCATGAGTTGCAATACGCAAGATCGTACTTATAAAGTAGTGAGTGGAGAAAATCAATATCCTGAATTGGCTTCTCAATTGCAATTCTGTACCAATGCTACACGAGAGGGCTATACTCTGGCTGGTTGGAATACCCAACCTAATGGACAAGGTACTACCTACAATATCAATCAAAACTATTATCGTTTGCCAGTATCTGGTGATTTGGATGACGATAATTGGATTACTCTCAATCTCTATGCAGTTTGGAAACAATCTGTGAAATTCGATCTCGGCAATGCTACTGGCGGTACAGGTGTACCTGATGCTATTGTTGAGAATGGCGAATGTGTACTTCCAGAACCAACAGCAGAACAATTAGGTACAATTCCTTGTGCTTATGAGTTCTACGCATGGAGCGAAACATCTGTTAATGCGACTCAAACCAAACCGGCATTATTAATGCCTGGTGATACTTATACTGGCAGCGCGCTGACACTCTATGCAGTATATCGATTGTGCGAAACAGGAAGTAATGCTGATTTATTTAGTTTATCGTATACAATAAGTGGAACGAAATATTATGTTGGTCCAGTTTTAGATACGAGAGAAAATCGTTCTACAAAATTCAGTGCAGTAACAAATGAAAATGATGCTACTGTATTTGGTATGAAAAGTGTTGAAGGCCAAACCTATAAATCACTTTTCTGGGTAGATAGCGAAGGAAATAATAAATATATGTATTGGAAAGACTACAGTGCTAGTTTCCAATTTACATCCGAAGAAGATGATAGTTACGGATGGACTGTTACAGGAACAACCAACCTGACATTTGTATCTACACCGTATATGACTAATGGCTCACGCTACTTATCTGCAGATGCTTCTGAAATTGGCTGTCCTAGTGACCCCAAAGCAGTAACACAGTTCACAAAAGAAGCAGCTTCTACGCAGGTTTGTACCTATGCGACAAATCCAGAGTGTTTTACTGCTGCTACTTTACAATTTATAACAAATGGTGGAACACTGAACTATCCAGCAAGTTATAGCGAAATCAATTATCAAGACTTAACAATCGGAACAACCGTATATCTGCCTACTGCTACATTTGCAGGCGAATGGGAATTCGAAGGTTGGTTAAAAGGTTCTGCGTTAGAGAGTCAAACAATGCGACCTGAAACGACGAATTTTATAGAAGTAGAACTTAACACAACTACTTATACTGCAAATGCTACGGGAACAACTACTTTCTATGCCGTTTACAGCAAGACTAATGATGACAAACAATTTGACCCTGTGAATGGTGGTACATACAAGTTGTTTGCTATCGGTGCAGATGGCACAAAAACTTATATGCCAGTATGGACAGGAACGAGAGGAACCCCAAGTGGTGTGACTACATGTGCGGAAACGGGTGATTATACAATCACGCCAGGAACTGGTACACACGCTGGACAATACCAAATTACTTGTGGAGAATACACTTTAGGTGTTGTGAGTGGCAATACAGATCTCAACAAAGTTGAGGGCACATGGTGGAATATTAAACCAAGTGAATCGGGTAAGGGTACATGGCGTATCACCGTAGTAGGAAGTACTGACGATAGGGCTCTTAGTTGTTTGTTTTCAACAGCTAAATCGTTTGGTAACTATGCACTTAGTCAAGTAAATAGTTCTAGTCAATCCATCTATCGCGATATGGAAATTGGTGAGTGTATATTTACGGAATATACCTCTACTCCAGAAAATATACCTTATATTACAGTTACAGGTGCGCCCGTGAAAATCACCTCTGCAAAGGGAGAACGCGTATATGCTTCTACTACCGTACACATCGAGGCGCATAACTTTACAGGTGAGCGAATCATTCACCTATCTGCAACTAACGGCTTTGGTGTTGATCCTGCACAAGTTCGAACCAATGGACAAGGCGCGTATAGTGGTAATGTGAAGGTGTATTACGAACCAACGACAGATGGCGATGGTCAAACCATTGCAACTAGTGTCCTTACCGCAGCACAAACAGGTGGTACAAATGCTGAGAAGATAAGTCAAACATTTAGTAATATTCAAGGACGCAATTTGCCTGCGAACTTTGTTATTGCAGCTAAATGGGATGGACATTGGTACGCATTGCCTGCTAACTGTACATCAAGTCTCAGTTCTACCGAAGGATTGCTCATCGAAGTGGATGATGCGGATAATCCAACCCGTGCTACTCAAGCTCCTGCAAGTGCTAAGTACGGTATACGCGAAGTAATACCTTCTCGTCAAACAGATCATGGACAAGGTATTGTATTCACAGAGCGTTATTTAGAAGGCAATAAGGAATACTCCTTGTATAATAATGGAACATCAGCAAATCTTCAAGTGTACTCACAATATAGCAATTATGCGGCTACTAACCCTGAACGATATGAGTGGACACCTTCTACGACCGATTTTGTAGAATATACATTGACCAATGCTAATTCTTCTCGCAAAATCACATTGAACAATAGTGGTGTATTCTCGGCTACAACTGCTTCGGGACAAGTTCGCTTGCTCCCTGCTACTTTCTACGAACCAGCACCAGTTCAAGTACTCAAGTGGAAAGCAAATAGTGTGATTGTTATGTACACGGGTGCAGAGGCAACTGCAACTACCCAAGTCGGCAATAACTCCGTTTCAACTGAGCAAACATTAGCTGACCAACAACTCACCCACGGTATCTATGAGCTAACCACCAACCAAGCATTAACAAACAATGCCGGAGGTGCTCTCAAACTCAACTTTGGTGCAAATACCCGAGTTGAATTAGAGATTCCTTTGATTATTAGTGGAGAGGTCACTGCTTCTGCTAATGGACACGATGTGGTTGTTTTGGAAAATAGCAAACTGACTGCTGATGCAACCAAATACTCCTACAAAGATGTATATGTATATGGTGGTGCTAAGTTGGCTATTCCTGAGAATACTGAGTTGGACGTAAACAATATTATTCTACGTGCAGGTGGTGTTGCTACAAATGGTGATGGTCGAGATGCAACTTATCAATATATTTATCCACAAGTTGAATTGAAAGGAACATTAACCAGTGCAGTACAGAATATCAGATATGAATATGTAACCGATTACGACCATTGGTATCACCTCGTGTTGCCATTTGACGGAAGTTTGGCTTCTATTCATTATCCATACGAGTATTATGGCGACCAAGTTAAATTAGACAATAAGGGTAGCTGGATTATCAAGCGCTACGATGGTGCTACTCGTGCTACAGGTAACTATGATGCTTGGAAAAATATAGAAGAGGATGTACCGGGGGCAACAGTTGTTAAGGCAGGTCATGGTTATATCTACTGGGGCGCACCTAAGAAAGTGACTGCTAATGGTGCATATGAGCGTCCTAAATGGGGTATCCAACGTATCACAATGTTATCAAACGTTTCAGAAACTATTGCTAAAGCAACAGACGCCGAGAGTAAAGATAAAAATATCTCTGGTCTCAGTTCGTACAAGGATGTACCTAACAATAGCGGTAAAGTCAATGACCAAGGTTGGAACCTTATCGGTAACCCATATATGGTTAATTTGACTGGCTTAGATAGTAGATCATTGAAAGCAGGACAATTGGTACATGAGTTGGATGATAATAACAATTGGACAGGTGGTTGGGAATTAGATTCTATCAACGCTACTCTTCGTTACATCACAGTTCCATCCGATCACTTTGAGTGGTACGAAGCTAAGAGAGTGACTAAGAATATGGAATTGAGCACAGGACGTACATTCTTTGTACAAATAGATGGTACAGCAACTGATGTTATGTTCGAAGCAGCGAACCGCGCTCAACTAATGCCATCCTTGTTAGCAGAGAACAACAATCCAGTGGACATTGAAACAGGTATCGTTCTCAGCAACGAGACTATGCAAGATGAGGTGAACTTCTGGATTGCCGAGGGCATGACCAACGACTACGAGTACAATGCCGACTATCCTAAGACACTCAATACTACCAACTTCAATGTCTATGGTGTACACACCAATGGCTATTTGAGTTGGGTGGCTACAGGTCCTGAATTTGCAAAAGAGAGTATGCCTATTGGTTATCAAGTTCCTGCTGCGGGTACGTACATGTTGAGCATAAGCGAGGACTATTATTCCGAGGATTTGGATGCTCTCTATGTTACAGACCATGCTCTCTCACCAGAGGTAACCGTTGACTTGATGAGTAATTCTTATGAGTTCTCCGTTAACCAAGCAGAGACTAACAACGAGCGCTTCACCGTTTCTCTCAAACTCAAATCCGAGAACCAAGGTCCTACTACAGGTTTGGAGAATATTGGTGTACAGACTGATGGAACGATAAAGTTCATCTATCAAGATAAGATATTCATTTTGCATAATGAAACAATCTACGATGCAACAGGTAAAAAAGTAACAACTATCAATAAATAATGTGTAATGTTTAAAGATTCAAGATTAACGTTTAAAGAAATGGAAATTATGAAAGCAATGAAATTCTTATTGATAGTCATCGGATTAGCGAGTGTACTGAGCCTTAGTGCTCAGACATTCGCTGAGCAACCCTCTATGCAGATGCACTCCACCTCCACTATGATGGGGTCGGGTAGTGAACTGCCACAAGCAGCACTCACTGGTACATATACCACCTATACCGATGGAGTAGGTGTAGGATATATCTCCAATGGTCCTAAAAAGGATGCAGAAAGTGGTGATACCCCACCAACCGATCCTCCAGGACCAAACGAGTATCCCCTCGGCGACACGCCTTGGCTATTGATGCTTCTCCTCGCGCTGGGCTATGCCCTGCGCGTGGGCAAGAAAATAGGCCACCGGATGCCAGATGCTGGAAAATAATTGGCTCCCGGTTCCCTGTTGCCGGCTGCCAAAAAACAGAAAATTGGCTCCCGGCTGCCAGCTGCCAGCTGCCCAAAAAACAGAAAATTGGCTCCCGGCTACCAGCTGCCGGCTGCCAAAATAATATAAACAGATTATGTCATCAAGATTCTTTTGCAGCGGTTACTACAAGCTCGATGCTTGGGTATTAGCCCACTGTATAGCCATCTTCACAAGGCGTTTTTGCGAACGGTTCTTAACCTCGCAGAACGACCCCAAAGGTCGCCATTACGACCAGATGTATATGGCAGCGCGCTCTGTATATGCCAATATTGCCGAAGGTCGCGCACGACACAGCACCTCTACCGAAACAGAGATGCGTCTCATGGATGTTGCACGCGGTAGCGTCATCGAACTCTCGGAAGACCTAATGCAACTCATCATTGAGCAAAACGGCGAACTCTGGTACATGAATCACCCCCAAATGCAAGCCTTGCAGCAGGTACCCTTTATCCACACCGACTACGAGGAAAACAACTGGTCACACGATGCTGCGGAGCGTATAAAAATGCAAGTAGCATTGTACGAGCCGTTGGTAATGGGCGACAATATGTCGGATTGCGCAAATGCTCTATTTGTGCTGTGCAAAAAAATGGAGAAGATGCTATCTGCATTTATAGACAAGTTGTTTGAGGAATTTACGCAGAAGGGCGGTTTCACCGAGAGCCTCACGCAAGCCCGTTTAGAGTATCGTCAGCAAGCATCGCTATCTGCCAATGCTCCGCTCTGTCCCAAATGTGGCAAACCGATGCTCCAACGCATGATCAAGAAAGGTACTAAGCAAGGACTGACCTTCTGGGGCTGTAGCGATTACCCCCGCTGCGACGGCACACGAGATTAATAATTGGCCCCCGGTCTCCAGTTGCCCGGTTGCCGGCTGCCAGAATAAGATAGTCTCCCGGCTGCCGGCTTCCGGAAGCCAAAAAAGAAGATAGGTATCTGGCTATTGGCTGCCGGGAGCCCAAAAACAGAAGATAGGTATCCGGCTACTGGCTGCCGGGAACCCAAAAAACAGATAATTAAAAAAACAGAATAACATGAAAAAGATTTCTCTCCTCCTTCTCGCGCTCGCGAGCGTATTTACGCTCCGCGCTGAGACATTCGTTAAGGTTACCGATCCTGCTACCCTGCAAGACGGTGACCAAGTAGTCTTGGGCTATGCCGACAAGAACCATGTCAGCGCAGGATTCTCTTCTACCAAGAAGTACATTGATGTCACCACCGCTACCTTTACCAGCGATGATGTCACTCTCAGTGAACCTACAACCATTACCCTCAAGAAAGCAGGAAACTATTGGAACCTCTATATTGGTACTAAGCCCGTTGGGCATAAGTCTGGTAGCAGTGACTTAGATGTTAATCAAAAGACTACCACCGACTTCGCTATCTCCATCGAGAACGGCAATGCCAAACTCATCAGCCAGACTCCAGGCAAGAGCAGCAACGAAGTGTTCTTCGCCTACAACCCTTCGGGTGCGGGACGCTTTGCGCTCTATCACGCAGGCAGCAATATGAAGACCATCTCCCTCTACCGCCTCGATGAAACATCCATACCCGATGTGGTAGTCACAGAGGTAAGCCTTGATCCTGCCGAGCTCACTCTCCGCGTAGGCGACCAAGCCACCCTTACTGCTACCCTCACACCTGCGGACGCTGTGGATAAGACCATAGAGTGGGGTACTACTAATCCTGATGTTGCTACCGTCAGCAATGGCGTGGTGACCGCCCTCGCCAAAGGCACCGCACAAATCTGGGTGAAAGCTACCGCTGTTGGACTCGCCGACACTTGCGAAGTAACCGTATTGGGCGCTATGGACCAGACCACCGTTACCTACAACGCGGTCAAAGACCCAGCCTTGCTCACCGATGGCGCAAAGGTGTTCTTTGGCACCAGCAAGGAAGGAGAGGACTATATCATGGGCTTCTATAGCGAGGAGATAAGCAAGAATAATATCAAAGGTGTCTCTGCTACCTACGGCGAAGGTCGCCATACTGTTACCGCTGAACAGGCATACGCCTACACCGTCAAGCGCGAAGGCGACTACCTTATCTTCATCGACCAAGACGGCAACTACCTACGCCCTATCAGTGATAGCAAACTGCGCAGCAGTACCACCCTCGACAACCAAGCCAAGTGGACTATCAACTCTATCAATCAGGACGATGCTACTGTAGAGGTCAAGAACGCAGGCTTCACCTCGCGCTATATCTACAACAACTGCCAAGGTACCAACGACCTCTTCAATATCTACAGCGGCTACGACCCTTCCTACCTTGCAAAAACAATCTTGTACGCCAATACTGCACCCGAATGGGAAGACCGCGTACTCGATTCATGGATGAGCGTGGACACTACCACCCTCGACTGGGGACAATACGAACCAGACACCACCTACGCATCAGACCCTACATGGAAAGATTGGGGAGATGTGCGTCGATTCACATTGACTTTCAACGATCTCACCGACGATATCACTGTCACCCTCACAGGTGATACAGCCTTCTATTGCGGCACCGAGGTGATTCGCAAAGGTGCTAAACAACCTGTGGAGATTACCGTTTATTGGGAGACCGACGAGGTGGGTGTTTATACAGGTCAACTGACCCTCTCTACCACCACCGAAGGCGTAGAGGATATCATCATTAACTTGCGCGCAGAAGCTGTACCAATGGGTACATTGCCCGACCCAAATCAGCCTATATTCTCGCTCTCTACCCATGTACTGACCTTCAACCTCAACCCCAATAACGACTATAGCGATTTGCAGGCTTTCACCTTCAGCGCAAGCAACTTGCAGAAGACACTCTATTGCAAGTGGGCGCATACGAGTAGCGTACTATTCCGCTATGAATATGAAAATGCTTGCATGGAGATTTTGGCAGGCGATTACGAACTGGAACTCAATGGCTCGGCACATTTCCCAGTGGGCTATGATTACGAAAACGAGGAAGTGTTGGTGGCTGTTGATGACTTGTATTCTGTTGGTACATATACTACCAGACTACATTTCTACTGCTACAAAGCAGGCAGCAAAGAGGAATTGGCTATTGATGAGTATGTCACCATTAAGACTATCGTGAGCAATTCATCTACGCCTACCGATGTAGAGAATCTTGGCGATGAGGCGCAAAGCGATATGACGCGCAAAATCTTGCGCAACGGACAACTGCTCATCCAGCACAATGGCATGACATATTCGGTAGTAGGGGATAGGTTGTAGGCAAACGCCATCCCCTTAAAACTATCTTCACTTTCGTACTGGATTGCAGGTCAGATCAATACCTAACTTGCGGAAGATCTTTCTATCTACTTCCGACAGCATCACTGTAGAATGCACTTGACAACCTGCCAGTTGGGGCAATGCCTCTAATGTCTTGCGGCAGTTCTCGTCGTGCAAACTCAATACGGATAATGCCACCAACACCTCATCCGTATGCAAGCGGGGGTTGCGTCCGCGGAGGTAGTTAATCTTAGTGTGTTGGATAGGCTCAATCATCTCTTGTGGAATCAGCTTCACATCGTGGGCAATACCAGCCAAATACTTAGTTGCATTAAGCAAGAGTGCTGCGCTCGAACCGAGTAGGGGAGATGCCTCCGCTGTGATGATGGTACCATCGTGCAACTCGATCGCGCCCACAGCCATACTATTATCACGCTCTTTGCGTTCGTTAGCGGCGGTTGTAGTTTTGCGGTCGGCTGTAGAGATTCCCACTTGTTGGAACAAGCGACCAATACGATTGACTACTGCTTCGCTGATATCGCCATTGGCAAAATCATTCAGCGCATGGTAATAGCGACGGATAATCTCCTGCTTGCTCGCCTCTTGGCATGCCGCATCATCTTCGATGCAGAAGCCCACCATATTCACACCCATATCGGTAGGTGATTTGTATGGGTTGTGTCCATAAATGCCTGTAAATAAGGCATCTAATACAGGGAATATCTCCGAATCACGGTTATAGCTAACAGCTGTCTTGCCGTATGCCTCCAAGTGGTATGGGTCAATCATATTCACATCATTGAGGTCGGCTGTAGCAGCTTCGTAAGCTTTATTGACTGGGTGCTTGAGTGGGAGATTCCATACTGGGAAGGTTTCAAATTTGGCATATCCCGCTTGATTACCGCGTTGGTGCTCGTTGTAGAGTTGGCTCAAGCAAACTGCCATCTTGCCACTACCCGGACCAGGAGCAGTAACAACCACCAATGGACGAGTGGTCTCAATATAATCATTCTTACCAAAACCATCTGCGGAATCAATCAACGCCACATTGTGTGGATATCCCTCAATGGTGTAGTGGAAGTAGGTCTTGATACCAAGGCGCTCGAGGCGTTGGCTGTAGTTTTGTGCCGAAGCTTGACCGCTATAGTGGGTGATAACCACCGAGTTAACGAGGAATCCTCGAGCCATAAACTCCTCTCTGAGGCGCAATACATCCACATCGTAGGTGATACCTAAGTCTTGACGCACTTTGTTCTTCTCGATGTCGGCAGCAGAGATGACAATAACAATCTCCATGGTATCACGGAGTTGGGTGAGCATCGTGAGTTTGCTATCTGGCTGAAAACCAGGTAGTACACGACTGGCATGATAATCATCAAAGAGTTTGCCTCCAAGCTCAAGGTATAGCTTATTACCAAACTGCGCAATACGCTCTTTGATATGCTCCGACTGTATGCGGATATATTTCTCGTTGTTAAAAGGAGTCATGTTGTATTTATATTTCCCACCAATCTCACAGATTTTCACTGATCTTTTTAGTATTTGTGTTCATCCGTGTAATCCGTGGGGATTGATTATTCTTCGGGATTTGCACCGTCGAAGCAGAAGGTGCAGACTTTGCACTTAGGCAGTCCAATGGCGGCGATAAGGTCCTCTATCTTGGTGTATTTGAGTGACTTGAGTGCAAAGCGGTCACGCAAAGCACGAATCATGCGTTGGTACTCCAACGAATCCGTCGTTGCGTATGCCTTGATACGCTCTGGGTTGTTAGCTGCCTCTTCGCCCTCCAAGTCCGCAATGATACGGCGAGTGATGAGCTCCATATCCGACTTCGAAGTGGTGAAGTTGGTGAACGGACAGCCATACATGATAGGTGGACACGCAATACGCATGTGTACATCCTTGGCTCCTGCTTCCAATAGGCAACGGGTGTTGTCGCGCAATTGTGTACCACGCACAATGGAGTCGTCGCAGAAGAGGATACTCTTGCCACGCAGAATAGCATAGTTGTGGATGATCTTCATCTTAGCAACAAGGTCGCGTGTGGCTTGTTGGGATGGGGTGAAGGAGCGTGGCCAAGTAGGAGTGTATTTGGTGATAGCTCGTTGGTAAGGTACGCCGGATGTGTGGGAGTAACCAATGGCCATGGCGATACCTGAATCTGGAATACCGCAGACGATATCGGCTTTCGCATCGTCGCTTTTACCCATAGCATGACCGCAGGCATAGCGTACTTGCTCCACATTGCGACCTTCGTAGTCAGATGTAGGGAAACCGTAATATACCCAAAGGAAAGAGCATATCTGCATCTTCTCATTGGGTTTGCGCAGTTGCTCTACGTGGTCGGCATACACACGAACAATCTCGCCAGGGCCGAGGAAATACTCGGTTTGGAAGCCGAGGTTGAAGAAGGAAGATGATTCGCTGGCAATAGCATGAGCGTTGTCTCTTTTACCTAAGATAATAGGTGTGCGTCCCCATGAGTCGCGGGCTGCGATGATACCATCTTCGGTGAGGATGAGGATAGAGCAAGATCCCTTGATTTGCTTGTACACATTCTCAATGCCCTCTACAAAGTCTTTGCCTTGTACGATGAGCAAACCTACTAATTCTGTGGGGTTTACGCGTCCGCTACTGAACTCGGAGAGGTGTACTTTTTGTTCGAGCAAGTGGGTTACCAAATCGTCTTGGTTGTTGATCTTACCAATGGTGCTGATCGCAAATCGACCAAGGTGCGAATTGATGAGCAGTGGCTGTGCATCGGTATCGGAGATGATACCAATGCCCGCGTTGCCACTGAACTCGTCCAACTCGTGTTCGAACTTCGTGCGGAAGTGCGAGTTGGAGATATTGTGAATGCTTCGTTTGAAGCCGTTCTCCTTGTCGAAGGTTGCCATACCCGCACGGCGTGTACCGAGGTGGGAGTGGTAGTCCGTGCCGTAGAAGACATCGGTTACGCAAGAAGTTGTAGATATTGTACCAAAAAATCCAGCCATGTTATCTTGTACTGCCCACTGATTACACGGATTTTACACTGATTATTTATCCGTGTTGATCCGTGATATCTGTGGGAACTATATTACTTTGCTAAATAGTTAGTCAAGTTTTTCTCAATACGGGCGGTGAGGTCTTCGGCGGTAGCGTCGAGGACGAGTTTTTCGCCGGTGATACCTTCGTAGAGCTCGATATAGCGCGCAGTGATGCCTGCTACTACTTCGTCGGTCATCTCAGGAACTTGTTGTCCCTCTTTGCCTTGGAAACCGTTGTCCATCAACCATTCACGAACAAACTCTTTGGAGAGTTGCTTTTGTGGGAGACCTGCCTCAAAGCGCTCCTCGTAGCCTTCTGCATAGAAGTAGCGGCTTGAATCTGGGGTATGTACCTCGTCCATGAGGAGGATTTGATCGCCATGCTTACCAAACTCGTACTTGGTATCCACGAGGATAAGACCTTGTTTAGCAGCGATCTCTTGACCACGGTTGAAGAGAGCAAGGGTATATTTCTCTAATTGCTCGTACTCTGCCTCTGGGATAAGTCCTTGAGCGATAATCTCTTCGCGAGAGATGTCCTCATCATGTGCTCCGATCTCCGCCTTGGTAGTAGGAGTGATGATTGGGGTAGGGAACTTCTCGTTCTCGCGCATGCCCTCTGGGAGTTGTACGCCGCAAATCTCGCGAACGCCACTCTTATACGCACGCCATGCAGAACCGCAGAGGTAACCACGAACGATCATCTCTACTGGATAACCCTCGCAACGAACACCTACGGTCACCATAGGGTCTGGAGTAGCTTGTTTCCAGTTAGGAACGATATCCGCTGTTGCATCGAGGAACTTAGCCGCGATTTGGTTGAGGATTTGACCTTTGAATGGAATACCCTTTGGTAGGATCACATCAAAAGCAGAAATACGGTCGGTGGCTACCATAGCGAGGCAGTCCTCACCGATGAAATATACATCACGCACTTTGCCGTGGTACACATTGGTTTGACCAGGAAAGTTAAAATTGGTTGCAGTTAAA
>JAGBZD010000046.1 GCA_017628395.1 Paludibacteraceae bacterium
GATGTGGGACTTCGTTGGTATGGGTCGTACCGCAGAGAGCTTGAAGAACGCTATCGCTAAGATCGACGAAATCAAGAAAGAGTTCTGGAGCAATGTATATATCCCAGGTGAGGCTAACTCATTGAACAACGAGTTGGAGAAAGCTCTCCGCTTGGCAGACTTTATCGAGATTGGTCGTTTGATGGCTGTAGATGCTTTGAACCGTGAGGAGTCTTGCGGTGGTCACTTCCGCGAGGAGTATCAAACTCCAGAGGGCGAGGCAATGCGTCAAGACGATAAGTTCTCTTATGTAGCTTGCTGGAAATACACTGGCGAGGACAGCGAACCAGAGCTTATCAAGGAGCCACTCGACTATGAATTCACCGAACGTAAAACTCGTAACTATAAGAGCTAATATGTAATTATCAAGATAGCGGAGGTCATTCCGCCTCCGCTATCTTACTTTTTACCTTAACTAACGACGAATACTAACAATTTCTAGTGCTTCTAGAACAATTTGTACTATCATACCTAGTGTGACTAGAACGGCTAGTGCGACTATAAATTGTCTGTGAGTTGTCTATAATTTGTCTGTAGGTTACCTATCAATTACCTGCCAATTACGGCAACGACACGGCAACGGGACGGCAACGACAGGCGAGTTGATTGGAGGATAGCCGTGATTTCTAGCAACGAACACGGCAATGTGAAGGAGTGCGACGGAACGCACTCCGAGCGCAGCGCCCGAAGAGTCCCCACTCTGAGGAATCAGCGCAAGCATAGAATAGGGGCAACGACAGAAGAGAGTAGCGAGAGAAAAGTGAGAGAGAATCGTCATATGTATGACATTTTTATATTGCTTTCCGCGACATTTACTGAAGATTTAGCGGTTGAGCGAAGCGAGAGTTAGCGGATTGCAATAAAATCAGAGTTAATGAAAATAAGATTTATTTAGATTTCTGCGCTTTAGCGCAAGGAGCTTATCAGTTCTTTCCACAGCAGATGTTCTGAATATATTATATATAAGGAATAAACGATGGCAAAAGCGAAATTAGAAATACCTTTTAGCAGTGTGAGTGGCAGACTTTCTGGCGACAGCGAGACGTATGTCACTATGCGTTACGGTCAAACGGTGATTAGCAACTATCCCAAACGCCGTGACCCTAAGAAGATCACTGCCCACCAAAAGGAGTTGAATGCCAATTTCGCCCAAGTAGTTGCACAGGTCAAGGCAGAACTCTCCGACCCAGTTCGCAAAGCACATTGGCAAACTGAGTTTGACAAACACCAGCGCGCCACAGCCAACAAACCCACTGTGCAACGCTACAAAACCCTCCGTGGCTTCACCATCGCCCAACTAACAAAACAACAGACAACAGAAATTTAACATATACGATTATGACATTAGATGAATTATACAAAAAGTTGGAATTGACAGATGACTGTCTAATTCGTTTGTCAGGTCCAGAATGGAAGAATAAGGTTTCTTTCCCAAGTCGTATATATCGTTTGTTAGAAACGAACAATTTATTGAAACAATTAGATGCATTCTTTTGTTTCGATAACAAACCTTTGATATTATTTTTCAAGAACCCTCAAGATAAGCAAGCACTTCATAAAGCTATATGGAATTTTAACGAATCTCCTATTGCGATTATTGTGTCTGATGATGTAGTTGAAATATTCAATGGATTTTCGATTAATAAGACGACAGGATACCTGTACGAAATAGCAAAAGAAGACAAGTTAAATGATTTTAGCTATTTTGAGTTGGTTACAGGCAAAACATGGGAAAAATATAAAGCAGACATTAGCCATAGAAATAGAGTAGATTACAAATTATTGGAAAATATTGACTCCGTACAGAAAAAATTAATTGACTTAGGGCTGAATCAAAAAGTAGCAAATGCGTTAATCGGAAAGATTATCTTCATTCGTTATCTCATTGATAGGAAAGTCCAACTACATTTTCAAGATACTCCAAAATTATGGACGAATGAAGATTTGTGCGAGTTGTTGCAAGAGAAGGAGCAATATCTACAATTTGTAAAGTATTTAGAAGATTCCGAAAAAGGCTTCAATGGTGATTTGTTCCGCATAACCTCTGATGATTACGAAACAATATCACAAGAGGCATTGAATGTAATTATATTGCTTTTGCAAGGTGTTGAAATCAAGACAGGACAACTCTCATTATTTAAATTATACGATTTTTCAATCCTTCCTGTTGAATTTATTAGCAATGTATATGAAAAATTTATCGGGAAAGATAATCAGAACGAGGAAGGAGCATATTATACTCCAACCTTCTTGGTGGATTATATAATACAACAAACAATTGGCAAACACTTTGAATCGACACATTCATATGATTGCAAAGTGCTGGATCCTGCTTGTGGTTCGGGTATATTTCTTGTAGAATCATTACGTCGAATTATTGATAAATATATAAAAGAAAATAATGTTCGCGATGAGGATCGAAATTCAGACGGTTTTCGAAAAAAATTGAAGAATCTTGTAAGGCATAATATTTATGGAATTGACAAAGACGAGAGTGCTGTTCAAGTAGCAATATTTTCTATTTATTTAACCTTGTTAGATTATCAAAGTCCTGCGGATATAGGAAATTTCAAATTCCCTAATTTGTTAGGGACAAATTTAATATGTAGTGATACATTCGATACTAGTAATGCCAGTTTGAATAGATTGTTAGAGCAACACATTCAATTTGATTACATCATAGGTAATCCACCATGGATGCGTGGTCGCATACAAAAAGATCATATGGGAAAATCAATTGTACCCCAATATATGCGATACCTAAGATCAACGCAACAATTGAATTTCGTTGGGAATAAGGAAATAGCCCAAGCGTTTGCCTTACGAAGTTTGGATTTTGCTTCAAACAAAACTCAGATTGCATTAATTTTAACTAGTAAGGTGTTGTATAATTTACAAACGAAAAAGTTTCGTCAACATATACTACAAAATTGTTATGTTGATCAAGTATTTGAGTTGGCAGCGGTACGTAGAGAGGTATTTAATAAATCGAATGATAAAGCAACAAATCCTGCTTGCGTGCTCTTTTATCGGAAAGCTACAGAAGTGGTTCCAGAGGATCATTTGATTGAGCATATAGCATTAAAACCTAGTAGATTTTTTTCTATGTTTAAGGTTTTTACTTTAACTCGTAATGATGTCCAATATGTTAGACAAAATTTGCTACTAGAAGATGATTGCTTGTGGAAAGTGTTGGTATATGGTTCTTATTTGGATTATAATTTTATAAAAAAACTCAAATCTCATAAAAGTATTCAAGCACATTTAACTGAGATAGGAGCGACTTGTCATCAAGGGCTAAAGAGAAAAGATGGGAATAAAAGTATAAATACAACGGAGCTTATTGGCTGGGATTTTTTAGATTTGTCAAAAGAGATAAAACAATTTTATATATTCCCAGAGCATCAGAAATGGACTCGCCCTTCTGTCGGGTATATTTATCGTACACCTCAGAATACGATAGATTTTTCGATATATACCCCACCAATGCTATTAACAAAAGAAACTGTTAACACAGATTTAGAATCCATTAGTTCTATTTCATCTCAAAAATTATTATTTACAGATAAAATAACATCAATAAAGATAAATGGGAATAATGCCATACAAGAGTATCGAAATATCGCGGGACTAATTAATTCGTCGCTGTTTGCATATTACATATTGCATAGTTCTTCTACCGTAGGTATTATGATTGAACAACAAGTAAATGATCAAGAGAGATTTAGTTTTCCATATCTTGTTTCTAATGACATTGCGGCAATAATTCAAGAAATTGAAAGTATCTATTTATCAACTCAACATAATGTTTTAAGACAAAATATTGATATAGCAGATTATAAAGCACGTATCAATGCGAAATTATGCGAGTTATTAAAATTAAATACTATTGAGAGGGATTTATTAGATTATGCAACAACGATTATGATACCTATTGTCATGAAACATCGAACTGTAGCATTATTGAATCGCCCCATTGACTTAAAAGATCAAGAACAACTTTTGCGAAATTATGCTAATATTTTTGTAAATAGATTTGCTCAAAGTTTCTCTCGTAATCACCAAGTCTTTCATGTTAAGATTTATCATACTCCATTATATGTTGCTATGTTATTCTCTATCGAGTCGATAGATTCACTTGATGATAAGCCTAGAATAACAATAATAGATGCAAGTAGACAATCTTGTTTGTGGAAAAAATGGGTTATGCTTTCTTCTGGTCATATTACCCATAATTTATTTGTCCAAAAAGACTTGAGAGGATTTGAAAAAAATGGTTTCTATATTGTAAAGCCTAATGAAAAGCGATTGTGGCATAGAGCAATAGCTCATTTGGATGTCAATGAATTTGCTAATGCAATGTTAAAAGAAGGAGGAGCATTATGAAACAAAATCTTAATGCATCTGCTTTTACTGGTTTATCTGCATTTAATCAACAAGAATTATTCTCTGTCTTAGAATGTTGTGTTGATATCTATGGTTATTTTATTGCTTGTGGCAATAAAGTTTGTAATAAAGAAGAACAAATACGAAATATATTCTTTGAAAAATTGAACGATGACGATTATCGAAGTAAACATCCTTGTTTACAAAATTTTCACTTTGAGAAAGAGCCACAGGAAAATAGCGGTTTTTTAGATATTAAAGTTAAAACATTAAATCCTTACGAAAGCACCAAAGCGTACTATATTATAGAATGCAAGCGTTTAGGCTCGAAGAATTTACTAGGAGAAAATGGCTTAAATGCGGAATATATAAAAAATGGAATTTGTCGTTATGTTACAGGATATTATTCTACATATTTTAGTTGCAATGTGATGTTTGGTTTTGTCGTGGAATCTGTGAGCGTTCAAACTGATATTATTGACAATATAAATAGCATGATCAATAATAATTATATTAATGCACAACATGTAGAAGTAAATGCAAATGCCATTCAAAAACTTACACACAAAGATTTCGTAAATGGTTATTCATACTCTTACATTTCAAAGCATAGTCACATCTCCGGAAAGGAAATAGTATTGTACCATATAATGTTTGACTTTTCACAAAATATACGATAGTGAATTTATACTAAAACAATTATAAATGACAAACAGAGAAGAACAAATATCTGAAATTATGAATCTAATTGGCTATGGATTAGCCAAATTCGATAATGACTTCGTTCGCGAATTTAACCAGCCGTCAAAAGCTGCTTTCGCAAGATATATTGTCTCTATAGGATTAGCCAATACAGAAAAAGCAGTGTCAAATCGAATGGATAGTTTTGACCCTTATTTTGATAATGGTAGACGTGGTTGGTTTCAACGTAATCAACGCGAGCATATTAAACTTTTTATAGATAGTTTGTTTGGTAATGAGGATGCTCACGAATTTGCGAATATTGTCAAATTGTACATAAAGGATTTAGATTCAAGCATTGTATTAACAACGGAACAGATTTCCCCCGCTCAGAAATCTCGTTTTAAGCAATTACAAGAAACAGGAAAAGAAGCAGAATTCTATTTTATTCAAAATTATCAGAAGATTCCATTATTTACAACAGGAATATTAGAAGATGCACGCTTGTGGGGAGACGGTTATGATTTTCAAGTACAGTGTAACAATTCATATTTCCTAACAGAGATAAAGGGGTTTCGGTTAAACTTGAACAATTCGATTAACTCAGAATGAATATAATAAGGCTAAAGAATATAAAAATGATTATATATTAGTAGTCGTTAGTAATTTAGCAAACACACCTAAATTGAGTTACATTGAAAATCCTATTAGTAAATTAGAACTAATCCCACGAGAACAACAAACTACTCAACTAAACTATTATTCTGAAAATTTAATGTGGTAAATAAAATTGCGACAATGACACAAGAAAACATAAACATCCAAGCAGAGTTCAGTTACAATGGCGTAAACTATAAATATACTTGTCCATATAACCAATTGGATAGGAATTATGACGATGAACACTACGCATACTTTCTGAAGGACATACCAAATACTGAATGTGGATTATTTGAAATAAATATACAAAAGGACAAGGAAACAGAGTTAATTATTGAAAACGGATATGTTGCTATATATTCTGCTCCAGAACAAGCCGCTCCCGATACGCTCATAGATGCATCAATAGCATTTGTATAAATAATTTGGCACGAAAGAAATTCAGTTAGTGTAAAAAATGCACATACTGACAAAACAAAACCCAACTATCGCAAAAAATGCGACAACTGAAACCCAAAAGTAACGGATAAAGTAACGGATAAAGTGACGGATAAATTAAACAAATAACAAACATACAAACAATTTTAAATTTCAAAACAATGGATCAACACATTGACATCAAGGTTCGAGTTTGGCGTCAAGCTGGACCAAAGGCAGAAGGTCACTTCGAGACCTACGAACTCAAACACATCTTCCAAGGTGCTTCGTTCTTGGAGATGATTGACATCCTCAACGAGCAACTCATCAGCGAGCACAAAGACCCTATCGCATTCGACCACGACTGCCGTGAGGGTATCTGCGGTATGTGCTCTATGTATGTGAACGGTCACCCACACGGACCAGACAGCGCTATCACCACTTGCCAATTGCACATGCGTAAGTTCAAAGATGGCGAGACTATCACTATCGAGCCATGGCGTAGCCGTGCCTTCCCTGTAATCAAGGACTTGATGGTGGACCGCGAGGCA
>JAGBZD010000047.1 GCA_017628395.1 Paludibacteraceae bacterium
TATGTCTCGTCTCCCTTTTTGGCACCATAAGTAAAGTGGAATTGTGTAGGGAAAGTAGGTTCATTGGCACCACTTGCAGCTAAAATGGATATAACCCAATGGTCATCGCTATTGGCAAGACGATTGATATCAGCCAAGCATTCTTCTCCTCCTTCTATGTTTTTACTCTTGTCGTAAATATAGAATGAGCCATATGGTCTTGTTTCGCCCAATTCACGACCTATATAATTGAATCCGCCGATCTTTGCCAAGTAGTATCCCCACCATCCCATGATAGGGTCAACAATATTAGAAGGTGTGTAAATAGTTATTTTTGATCCACGGTCAATATATTGTCCATAACATGTATTAACAGTAAAATGTTCGATTGCTAATTTATCTTCAGGATGTTCATCGGCAGGACGAGTACATGCCAAATTAGTAAAGCGAAAGTCATTGCTATTGGAAACTGCCTCAAATATTTCGTCTTCTTTTAATCCTAAGCGTGCTTGTATCTCTGTTACAGATAAATAACGAGGTACTATTTGAAAATTAGTTAATCTATCCTCTTTGCGCTCAAATGCTAAGTGCAGACGCTCTTTCCAACCTTCAATCTTCTCCTTCTTCTCATCCTTCTCCATCACCTCGGTGAAGGCGGAGCCAATCAATCCAGCAGGCACGGCAAAGATAGCAATACCTAAGATACCGATGATGCAGGCGATGATTCGTCCTGTAAAGGTGATAGGTGGAGTGTCTGCGAATCCACCTGGGTCGCCAATGTACTGTGCAAACGCCCATACCACGGATGTCCAACCATTATTATACACTTCTGGTTGCGCTTCGTGCTCCACAAAGAAGAGTACAAACGACAAGATTAGTGTCACAATAGCCAAGAACTGGAGCGATACCTTCATCTCGTTTGTTTTTGAGCGAAAAGCTCGTGACAGGATACTAAATGCCTTCATATAGCGGAAGATACGCAGCAGACGAGCAATACGCAAGCCCTTGAGTGCCATATATGGGATAGGCATAAAGAAGTGCAGATAGAACGGATAGGTAGAGAGGATATCGATCAATCCGTAGAAAGAGAAGCAGTAGCGGACGCGTCCCCAGAAGCCTTTGTATTTAGGGTCTAACTGGTCAGCATTCCAGATACGCAAACTCACCTCTATAGTAAAGAAAGCGGTTGTGAGATAGTCGATGACATTCAGCCATGTACCATAACGCTCTACAATACCATCGTAGGTAGAAAGGAATACTTCAATGGTGGACAGAACAATAAAACCAATAATGATATAATCAAAAAGGTTATGCCATTGTTTGGTGTGCAAGTTATCGTCAAAGACGCGATTAAGTTCTTGCTTGAATTTGAGGATTTTAGGATTCATGTTTTATAGAAATTTATTTTACAATAGCTATTTTCTCTTCTATTGATCTACTTCTAATTTGGCTTCGTATGAGTTGTTTTATCCATTGCCAACTGATAATTATTAACAATTGCAGCGACCAATAGATTGAGAAGCAAAAATGAAGACCATACAAACCAAAGAACATGGAACATAGTGATTACTGCAGGACTTGCCTGTACGATGCCTCGTTCATGTGCCGTTATCAGATTATATCTCAAGTCGGTCCAATCATCACCAGTTAATGTTCTAAATAGAGTAAACATCGCTTCATCTAACGAGCCATACGGATCGCTTGAATTGGTAGGCGCATTTGGTGCTTCTTGCATTAACTCTTGATATTGAATAAGCTGCTCGTCATTCAAAGAAGATGGGTTTGGCAACTTAAATAGAGATACTCCCACTAATGCGAACAGATAAATAAATATCACAAACATAATGGCATTATAAAACAATGCTTTGATTGATATAAGAAGCGCAGTAGTCATCACTTTGACTTCTTTTGTGAGTCGTAATAATCGCAGGGCGCGGAAAACGCGTAACACACGCACTGCCATCACTGCCGTGGCATTCACAAATATTGTTGCGGGGATATAACAAATAAGAATTATGCACAAATCAAGAATGTTCCACCCGTCTTCAAAAAACTCTTTCCAATTATCTACGGCTATTCTTCTTGCAATAAGTTCCAATGTAAAAAGACCCAAAATAAATAATTGAATAAACTTAATTACTATATTATCAGTGGACAGTTCGATTCCTACTAATGCCGCATTGAGTAATATTATTAAAGTAATTGACAACTCAAACACTCGCGAGGAGATAAGACTTTTGATGTGATTTCTCATTGTTTTTAATATTCATTAACAGTGACACTTATTTATTTAATCATTATTGATATTGTTTATATTGGTCAGACAACTCTGAAAGTTTGGTTTTGAATTGTCTATCTCCGCTGAATAGGT
This sequence comes from Paludibacteraceae bacterium, assembly GCA_017628395.1. Classification (GTDB taxonomy): domain Bacteria; phylum Bacteroidota; class Bacteroidia; order Bacteroidales; family Paludibacteraceae; genus Colicola. The sequence goes on from JAGBZD010000047.1 coordinate 2,351, forward strand.
TTCCTGCAAGTTCCTTCGCATCTGCAAAAAGACTATCAACTTTGCTTCTCCATGCATTGGTCAGTTCTTCTGCATTAGACACAATTGCCTGTTTGGTGAGTTCTTCTAAGTTATCAACCACTTTTCCTGCTAATCCCAATGTCGCTACTTTAGCAGTGATAGAGACTGCTTTGAGAGCAGTAAAACCGATGTTAGTAGCTGTCTTTATTGCCTTTGATGTTATTTGCTTTTTTGTATAAGGCAAGGCATGAGCTATTAAATCTAACATGACTTTCTTGTCAGCAGGAGAAACGATACTACTAATGTAAGTCAGTTGAGCCCGATGCAGTTTCTCGCGTTCTTGTTTAGAGATTTTCTTAGTAGAATGATCGCACAAGTTTTCATACTTTTGAAACGCTTCTACCACGGTATCACTTTCTTGATACAAATTCGCATTGATTACAATGCTCAAATCTTCGGTAGCCTCTGAGGAAGATGCTAAATTAGTATTGGTTTGTTGGGGCATACGACTTTCAATAATCATATCCAATTCATCATCACCGATGTCATGCTTATGTGCTTCTGCACGCAACACCGATAGTTCCTTTTCGGATACTACACCATCCTTAATAGCTATCTCTAATAGCATTTCCAACTTTTCAGGAAGTTCAAATCCTGTTTTTTTCTTTTTATCAAAAAGTCCCATAACTCTATTATTTAAAGATTATATACTAATTTTATGAAAATACAATACTTTTCGTACCACTTTTTTTATTGTGTTCCATCAATATTTGCCTGATTCGCTTACAGTCGTTTTTAGCCATAGAATGTGCGGTTAGTTTACCACCTACAGCTTGAATAGTAATATCCGCCCCTATTAGGTGTTCATTGATTTCTACTCTACGAACAAAACGAAATGCCAATGTCTCCTCATCTGTACCGATAAGAAATTTGTTTCGTTTGCTTACCGTAATGGTTTGTTCATCTGTATCAATGATTAGTCGCCAAGGGGTAATCTCACTCAGATTACCATTTGCTGCCATAGCTGCAGCAGAAGATATAAATTCGTATCGCATCGTTTATTCTAGAATTTTATTTATGATAGACTCATCACATCCCATTTGTTGACCTAATTGGCGGATGTATATATCTTCAACAGGCGACATACCCCCTATTTTAGCTACTTGAACTAGAGCATACAATGTAGATGTAGATAACATCAAGTCTGATTTAAAGAGCTCTAAATCAATAGTAAACTTTTTAGGATTTTCGATGTCTTTAAATAGTTCTTCTTTGACCTTTTTAGAAATATTTAGTCCCTCCGCAATATGCCTAATAAGCATCTTTTCTTCTTCGCCATAGTTGGAATCTATTTGTGCTAAGTTTATGAGTAGATGTACCTTGTCTATTTCTAATTGTTCTTGTTTCTCAAACTCAATTATTTCATCAAGAAACAATGCTTTAGCAGCTTTAGCAATTGCATGGGTAGAAAAAGCATCTATTGTTCCTCCTACAACTCCCCCTAATACAGGTATTGCTTTGTGTATATTCAATAAACCTTTTTCACCAAATTTGGTCACTAATCTAAAACCTATTTGTTGGTTAATTTTAGTAAGTACAGCTCCTGGCAGTTTTTTTAACGAAGCTGTTGCAAATTTTACTGCAAACTGAGATGCAGTTTTTGATAAAACATCTCCTGCTTGGCTACCGAGTAGGCACAAATACATGCCTGTTTTCTTTTCCTCTGTATTTTCATGGAAACCGCCTAATTCTGCAATGGCTCCGATCATACGTAATTGTATAGCCATCACTCCAGCCACATTGGCGGGCAATGTAATAGGCATTGTAACGAGGCCTCCTAAATTAGTCACAAATCCAGCCGTGGCAGCGGAAGTAATTTGCCAATTAACTAATTTGTCAATGGCTTTGTTAACACTTCCGTATTTATCTAAGTATTTTTTAGCCATTTCTTCTGATGTTCCAAATCCTGGGATGTTGCCATTTGCTTTTTCAAATGCCCAATCCATGACTTGTAACATCTTACTTCCTTTTTCCTCTTGTTCTTCTACTGATACTTCTCCACGATCGATATCTGTATTCTCTTGGTTTATGGCTACATCATCTTCTTGGACACTATCTTTTTTCCTTTGTCCAATAATAGATGTGATTTTTCCTGATAATTTTGAAGCGTGTTCAGTCAAACCTGATGCGTTATTGATCAGTTCTCTGGTTTTACTTGATAGTTTTGAAAGATCCATAATGTTAAATAAAATTGTGAATAATTACATATTTATCCCATATTATCAAACATATCTCGCCATGCGGAGTAGCGGGACATGATTTTTTTATAGACTGGATTATTAGATGCTTTGATCATCTCTTCTCGCTTTTGACGCTCTTTTTGATTGCACTTCTTTTGCGCCTCGCCAATGCTTTTATGGCGTCGCAATTCACGAACCAAGCCAGAAACTTCGCCCCGAAATATAAAATCACAAAAGCAAATACTCCCCATAGCAATGTTGCCAAGTTAACCATGACAACTTCACCTATATACTCCCAAAAGGTTTGCCCCTCTTGCCAGCCAATGAGTTCTTTGAAAAGAAATATGTTATACAAATTTATCATCAATATTTTAATTTATCAACCACGCGATACCAAACATTACGCTGCTAAAGTCTTTAGGATTTTGGCAGTTAATGGCTGCGTACACACCAATATCCACGCGAGGGTGAACTAGGTAGTTAAATCCTAAATCCACATTCACATTAGCATCTATTTTAGGCTCATCAAGAGAGCTCCTGCCGAAATAGTTAAAACTTTCTGCAAATAGACAGAAGTCCTCCGTGAAATAATAACCCATACTCAATGCTACCAATGTAGTTGGAGCGGCGCTCATTCCATCCCATTCTAAGCCGATGTCATAACTTAAGTGTAGTTTTTCTGTAATATCGTTTTGAAACAATAGATACACACTTGGTGCCACATGCATCGTTTTTGCTAGTAATGTAGTGGAAGGTATGCCTAGGCTTGCCATAGCCGTCATTTTAGGTATCCACTTCTTACCCTCGTACAAACGCAATTTAGCCGCAAAAGTCAGTGGCTGTACTGCGTACTCCCATTGCTCGGGTGCATTTTGGAATATACCCGCGTATTCTATACTCATTTCTGCAAAGTGCGATACACCGACACGAATAGCAGTTATAGGCAGATAGACGGCGTGGCTACCATTGCTATAATCATACTGAAAAGAAGTTTCCCATTGCACTTTTTTGAATGGAATCACTTCCACATCGGTGACTACACCCGTTGCCATACCCGCATGTTCCACCAATATGGGGACATGCTGTACGGTATCTACCAATTCTGCATTATAATCCTGCTCTTGCGCCCAAATAGTCGGAGTTATGACTAGAAGCAGAATAGATAATATATTTAATAGTTTCATTATAGGTAACTTATATAATTTCTTTGCAAGCCAGCGGGAACCCAATCCCGTTGACATGCAAGCATGATTGCAATATATTATCTAACAAGGTACAATGAGGTATCCTAATTCCTTCGCCTTACTAAGAAGATTCATAAATACGGCGGGTTTTCCATTATTTGTAGTAGGCCAATTGCTACTAATCAAGATTTTGGTGTCGCTTAGTGCAATCGTATCATCTAATGTCTTATCTCCGTAAAAATACACGATACCCTTTTCTGCTTTTATAGACAAATACATGTCATAAGGCATAAACATAACATCCATATTCTTTTGTACAAAGAAATCTTTCTTTAATTGTTCATGTGTCAAATTAGGATGCAAACTGAGGTGATGCATCACCAAATCATGTACCAATTGTACCTTCTTTGTATATACTTTTCCATTAAATTTGTAATTTGATGTATCTCTATTTCGCTTGCCATCAATACGGGGTTTTGAGTCAAATGCTTTCAAGTTGGTCACAGCAGAGAGTGCCATAGTGGACTCTACAGTTTCTCCTAATTGCGCATCATTATTCACGATAGCAGCAATCTTGTTCAGCAAGCCAGACACTTGGAAGACGCGGTTGCTCAAGTGGGTCTCTTTCTGACACATACGGTAGAGGATTTTCTCCCACTCCTCATCAAATTCTTCTGCAGCATTCAGGCTCTCTTGCTCCTCCGCGGTCAGTTTGCGCAATTTGAGTTTTGCGGCGATGCTTTCATTCCACTGTTTGAAGTCAGGCTCCTCACTCAACTGATTATATATATAAGGATATGCGATTTGCATACAAACGAATGCAAAGTTCAGTAACTTGTTGCTACTGTCGGTTGGCTCATCGCCCATCAGCTTACGATTAATGATAGATATCAAAGACAAGGTATTGGTCAGACGCTTCAAAGATCGTGGGTTACATCCTACCGATAGTTGAGCAATCTCAGACAAGTCCTCTGCCAATTGAGCATCATTGAGCTCCTCCTCGTTGAGAAATTCTATTTTCTTCAGCGCATCTACCAAGAAGGTATTGACATTGTAGGATGCTACAGGCATAGAGAATGGCAATTGGATAATCTTATCAAAGAAAGCACGGAACTCGCGTTCGTTCTTCTCGGTCAGTTCACCAAATTTAGACTTCAGGCCTTTGATAACCACATCATAGTCAATAGCGAGAATAAAGACGCATTTATCCAAGTCAAAGATATTCTTCAATAACTCCAATATCTCTACCGCTACAGGTGGATCGATGCGGTCAAGGTCGTCGATATAGAATGTAAAACCTTGTTTAGATGGTTCAGCTGCTAATGCTTCTTCAATAAGTTTTCCGATTTCGTTTTTCAGTTGCAGGATATCCGATTCAGTACTTGTATCGGTGCTAAATAGCTCGTCCACTAATCCGCCATCAATGCCTACTGTATTGGCTGCAATCTTCGTTCCAACTGTAGCCATTTTCTTAAAGATACCGCCAATCTTCTTTTTGCTTTCATCCCATTTGTGGGCATTAGGATTGAGTGCGCCGATTTGGTTGATACACCCCTCCAAGATACTCATAATGGCTTGGTTGGGGGTTTTCATCAATGAGTATTGCCATGTATTGACCCACACAGGGAAATAGATAGCGCCGTCTATATCACATAGTTGCCAACGAAGTTGGTTCATTAGCGATGTCTTGCCACTTCCCCATTCGCCTTGTAGGGCAATCGTAATAGGGGTATTGGTGAGATTGATAAATTCAATCAACGCTTCTTGGTACTTATTGATACCAAACAAATCTTCCTCGGTATATTTACGAGGTACATCAATAATACTAGATTTCATATTTTATTGTTTCTATTTTTTCTTTGCAGCCAGCGGAAACCCAATCCCGCTGACCTAGAGTATTATTTTCCACCAGCATTGAGCATTGCTTTTTGCACCGTACTTCTTAGTTGAGAGGTGCGCCATTCTGGCTTAACTTCAATGCCTAATTCCGCTGCTATCTCACGAAGAGCAGGGCTGGCTTTACGACAACGCTCGCCATTTTTGTAAACTTCCGCTTTCTTATCTTCTGTGTAAACCACACGCCAGATACCATACGACACGCTCTTACTTTTTCCCTTCTTGGGTGCAGAATCAAATGCCTTGAGGTTGGTCACAGCAGAGAGCGCCATAGTGGACTCTACGATGTCGCCCAATTGCTCATCATTATTCACGATGGCAACAATCTTATTCAGCAAACCTGAAACTTGGAAGACGCGGTTGCTCAAGTGGGTCTCTTTCTGACACATACGATAGAGAATTTTCTCCCACTCCTCATCAAACTCCTCCGCTGCATTCAGGCTCTCTTGCTCTTCTACGGTCAGTTTGCGCAATTTGAGTTTTGCTGCGATGCTTTCATTCCACTGTTTGAAGTCAGGCTCCTCACTCAACTGATTATATATATAAGGATATGCGATTTGCATACATACAAACGCAAAGTTCAGCAGTTTGTTATAGGAATCTGTATCCTCTGCTTCTGACACCTCGCTATTGATGATTGAGATGAGTGAGAGGGTATTGGTCAAACGCTTCAATGAGCGAGGGTTGCAGCCCACCGATAGTTGAGCAATCTCTGATAAGTCTTCAGCTAATTGAGGATTACTGAGTTCCTCGTCATTGAGAAATTCTATTTTCTTCAGTGCATCTACTAAGAAGGTATTGACATTGTAGGATGCGACTGGCATGGAGAATGGCAATTGGATAATCTTGTCGAAGAACGCACGGAACTCGCGTTCGTTTTTCTCGGTTAGTTCACCAAATTTAGACTTAAGACCTTTGATAACTACATCATAGTCAATAGCAAGGATAAATACGCATTTATCCAAGTCAAAGATATTCTTCAATAACTCCAATATCTCTACCGCTACAGGTGGATCAATACGGTCAAGGTCATCAATATAGAAAGTAAAACCCTGTTTAGATGGGTTCGCGATCAATGCCTCATCAATGAGTTTGCCTATCTCATTTTTGAGTTGCAAGACATCGGATTCGGTACTTGCGTCGGGGCAAAACAATTCGTCCACCAATTTGCCATCAATACCAACAGTATGAGCAGCGATCTTGGTGCCAACGGTCGCCATTTTCTTGAAGATACCGCCAATCTTCTTTTTGCTCTCTTCCCATTTGTAGGCGTTGGGGTTGAGGGCGCCAATTTGGTTGATGCAACCCTCCAAGATACTCATGATGGCTTGAGAAGGGGTCTTCATCAAGGAGTATTGCCAGGTGTTAATCCACACAGGGAAGTAGATTGCGTCCTCGCTATCGCATAGTTCCCAACGAAGTTGGTTCATTAGCGATGTTTTGCCACTTCCCCACTCGCCTTGTAGGGCAATCGTGATAGGGGTGTTAGTAAGTTTGATAAACTTGGTCAGTGCTTTTTGGTACTTGTTGATACCAAACAAATCTTCCTCGGTATATTTACGAGGTACATCAATAATACTTGACTTCATAATTTAGTTTTTTTATTGGACACTTGTGTCCTTCCATTTTTTTAGAGCTCCCACAAGCTTCGTGAGCGAGTGGGAAGAGCGGAGGAAGTTGTCGCCTAATGACGCAGTCATTCTTTGCGACCTACTTACCGAACGCGAGTGCAAGCCAGCGGGAACCCAATCCCGCTGACCTAAAGTAAAAGGATTATTTATATTCGCCTTTCTTACAACCATCTTTTTCACATTCTGCATTGAATGCCGCTAAAGTTTTATCATCGTCACTGCCGCTAGTATAGTAACGTTTACCCTCACCGGTTGTATAGCATACCTGAGCATACAAGCCAAAAACGGTATCAAATTCTTTTTCAAGAGTTTTGATTTTCTTATTACCTGCAATGCTGATATCTCCTCCAGAATCTGCACGGCGTACAGAAGCTAAGGTTTTATCTCCAGACAATGGTGTTTTAGAACTTTCGTTACGCATGTAACTATAATACAAACTCAAACGAAGATATGGGAATTGCTTATTAAATTCTTTACGCAATGTATCAATCTTCTTATTGCCAGTAACTGAAATTTCTACTGCTTTTTTTGTTACGACCTTCTTTGTTGTAGTCTTAGCAGCTGCTTTCGTAGTCGTCTAAGCAGCTGTCGTCTTCTTTGCTGTAGTCTTTGTGGTAGCAGCTTTCTTTGTTGTTGATTTTGCAGTTGTGGTCCTTTTTGCTGCGGGCTTAGCTGCGGTTTTCTTTGCAGCAGGTTTCTTTGTGGTTGCCATAATATAATTTGATTTAAAGGTTTATTTTCTTTTGCGCTCGCGAGCGATATTGTCTTTGCAACTCTCTATCTGGCGTTTGATAGACTCTATTTGTCGGTCATGCGAAGCTGCGTGGTCAATTTTTGACTTGCGATAGGATGCTTTACCACTTGGTGTAGAGGCAAACTTCACCATACGAGCATAATACTCATTGTCTTTTTTCTTTGCGTCTTTCTCTTTTTGCAACTTGGCGCGCAAATCCACCATTTGCTTTTTGTAATACTCCAAACTCATAATGATTAGTTTTTAAGGGTTAATATTATTTTTTATCTTTCACTTTGCCGCGTTCATTCATCATATGCTCGCGCCATGTCTCATTGATAGCGGGATTGCCATCGATATTGAGCGGATAGGTGCCGTGCACAATACATATTGCTTCTATGCACTCTACTAAGCTCTCTTCTTCCTTGTCAATTACCGCCCACTCAAAGTAGCAGTCTTTCAGTATTTTATCAATCTGCTGTTCATGAACGGGCTTGTTGTATTCTTCATCCGTCAGCAGACTATGGATGGTTCTGCGCAGGGTAGAGGTGTGAATATTGCCCGTACTATGCTGTATATAACGACGATATCCCTTATTACTTTTGCCAAAATACAGCGCATAGTAGGTTTCTCCGTCAGGAAACTTCTTTGTCAATACCCCATCAAGCAAGTTGATAGGCTTCTTACTATCCTTGCCTTTCCACTCGCTTAACATAGTCACCACTTCAGAGTTAGCGGGAAACCACCAACGATAGAGTATAGGTTCTTTAAGTACAGGTATCTTACCTGATCCTACTCGATAGCGTTCCGTGTTATTCAGCACTTGATTTACAATCTCCGCACAATGTTGCAGGATTAAGTCTTTGTAAGTAGCCATATTTCTATTATTAATTTACACATTTTAGTTATTCAATTTTACAATTTCCATTGCAGTATTGCAGAGAAAAATGTCATTTTTTGCCCAAATGCTTGCGTATGTGAAATAAATGTTGTACCTTCGGACATCTGCCTTGCCGAGCAATTGTTTTCGCAAAAGCTCAAACTCTTACTCAGCAATTCCCCCGTAGCTACGTTCGCTCAATGCAGCCCATACTCCAGCGGCGCTCGCCTGTTTTGAAAAATACGGCTTCGCCTTATGAATCTGCCCCTCTGCATACTCTTATGTAAGCAAGCTTCCAACGAGTAGCAGAGAAGCTGCTTCAATAGATAAAATCTATTATTTTTCAAAAAAAGGCTCGCTTTACTTGCGTATGTGCATTTTTTGTTGTACCTTTGCACCCAAAATGGTGGTTTATGTACCACCAAATAAGGTGTTTTTATAGATTAATGATAAGAAGTTATGGCAAATACTAAATTAGAAACGGTATTAACACAATGGCAAAATCTGCAACCATTAGCAGCAATTGATCGCGATAGATTGAGTCGTCGATTTACTATTGACTTTAACTACAATAGTAATCATATCGAAGGAAATACACTAACCTATGGTCAAACGGAGTTACTGTTGCTCTTTGGGAAAATAGTCGGCGAAGCCAACTTCCGCGACTGCGAAGAGATGAAAGCAAGCAATGTGGGATTGCAAATGATGTTGGTGGAATCATCCGATAAGCAGCTTCCACTTACGCAAAACTTCATTCGCACCCTTCATCGCACATTGCTTCGAGAGGATTATACGGTTTATCGTATGTTACCTGGAGGCGTACAAACGAGCTATGTGATTCATGCTGGACAGTACAAGACACGCCCAAATAGTGTGATTACTCGCTATGGCGATCGATTTGAGTATGCTTCTCCTGAAGAGACACCTGCATTGATGGCAGATCTAGTAGATTGGTACAATCATGCAGAACAAGAAGGCAAATTATCACCTATTGACTTAGCGATATTGTTTCACTATCGATATATTCGTATTCACCCATTTGAGGATGGCAATGGTCGTATTGCCAGACTGATGGTCAATTACATTCTTTCGCGCCATGGCTATCCGATGATTGTTGTACGCAGTCGTTTGAAACAAGATTATTTAGAAGCATTGCATCGTGCGGATTTGATTGTCGGTTCCACCCCTGCAGATGGTGCGCATGCTTCACTCAAGGATATACGCCCATTCCATAAGTATATGGTAAATTTAATTTGCCACGAGATAGAAAATGATGTCCTGTTTGTAACGGAAAAAAGTCAAGATGTATGGTGGTATGATGGTGAGCGAATCGCTTTTCGCACGCCAAGTTATGGGAAAATTCTTCGTGAATTACGCAGAGAACCTAAAGCAACATTGGCTTACTTACAAGAAGAAATCGGTATAAATCGTTCTGCATTGCAAAAATTGTTACAAACTTTGCTAGATAAACATTATGTAGAGCGAGATGCGGATGGCTCATGGCGAGTGTTTATCACGCCTTCCATGTAAGGATTGCGATTTGAGATTTTCTCTACAATACGTCAAAGAACACTTTTCCTCATTTTATCCCTCCCCTTATGGGGAGTTAGGAGAGGTTTGTAAGCAGAGGAGCGGTCAAACTCCTCTGCCTTGTTTATATCCCCATTCGGGGAGAGGGAGTTTACTTGAAGAGGTTTTTGATTTTGTTCTTCAAGCTACCTTTAGCCTTGCGAGCTGCAGCCATGCGTGCTGCTGCCTCTTTACCCGCTTTGGTGCGTTGGTCAAGATGGCCATCTTGACGGCGACCTGCCTTAGAAGACTTCTTAACGGTAGTTTTGCTATCTGCTTTCTTTTGAGCTGCGCGCGCTTTCTTAGCGCGTGCTACCATCTCCTTATATTCCTTGGTACGCTTATCAACCTTACCAGCTGCTGTTTTTTGTATAGCCATAATTGTAATAATTTAGAAAGTGGTTGATTACTCTTCGATAATTAAGTCTTCCTCTTCGTCGATGAATACATCGAGAATAGCTTGTGCATCGTCTTCGTCCACGCCGAGCAATTCAGCGAAAGTGAAGAAGTTCTCTACCTCATCCGATGACAAGAACGCATCAGAGCAGAGCATTTGCAAACAGAGAGTCAGGATACCCTCTTTCTCGGTTGCATCCACTTGCTTAGCAGCCTCTTCCAAATGTGCAGTCAGTTCGTCACCTGACATATTCTCGGTAGCAGCAATGGCTTCCTCCAAATCTTTTGTGAGAGTCTTTGCATCCAAGAGATCCCCCATGTCTGCTACGAGTGATTGCTCAAACTCGCAGTATTCTCCATCAGCCCAGACAGCTGCTGCCAGGAATGATGCTAATGCTTTTGAATTAGTTTTCATAAAGTAAATTATATTAGGTTAATAGATTATTCTACCACCACGAACTCGGTGCGACGATTCTCTGGTGCGTTAGGATTCTCTGTGTTCTTAAGTTGACTGCTGCCCAAACCTTCGTAAGAAAGACGCTCTGCTGCTACACCCTCACGCTCAACGAGGAAATCTACCGCTGCTTTTGCGCGTGCCTCTGAGAGTTTCTGATTGTGGTTGGCTTCGCCTTCTGCAGAAGTGTGACCCAAAATCTTGAGAGTAAGACCCTCGTTGTCCTTCATCACTTTAGCCAAATCGTGCAATACGAACTTAGCATCTTCGCTCAATTCTGCTTTACCGAGTTCAAACTCAGCTGCGTTGAAGTTCTTCTCAATCTCAGCGATTTGTTGGATATAGAGGGTGTCGTGTACTACCACGATCTTCTCTACCTCTACCACTTGTGGCTCCGCTTTCTTGCCCAAGAGCAAGAAGAGAACTATACCTACCAACACTGCGCCAAGTACAGCCCATACCCATGCAGGGATGCCTTTCTTAGCTACTGGTACGGGTGGTACATAGCCGTTGAGGTATTCCAATGTGTATTCGCCACGCTTGCCAAAGCCCTTCTCTGCTGCTTCGTATTTAGCGATTTCAATATCGTACAATTTAGCTTGATCTACAATCTTTTCAAACATCTCTTTGGTCCACATCGAAACGGTGAAAGCGATATCTGTACCATCAGCCAATGTTAGATAGTGGTGAGTGCGTTTCCACTCTTCGAGTTGCTTGTCATCAAAGTCGGTTGTTGTGGCTGCAGCCATTTTCTCTTTCTCTGCCATGGTTACGAACAAACCAAGGTTGCCTTCGGTTTGTGCAAACAAGCTACGAGGGAAAGCTTTGTTTACATCTTCCAATGTTGCGTGTGGATACATTTTCAAATAAGCATCAACGATGCCTAATGCTGCCCATTTTTGGGACTTCGCATAAACGCGTACTTTACTTGCCATAATAGTTTTTTTTATTTAATGGTTGTTTTTCTGCTCGCAACTTCAGGACTGCGAGCGCTATCCTTAGTAAGCAGGTGGGTGGTCAAACCCACCTGCCTGATTTGTGGTAAATTATTTACCAGCAGCGCAAATAGTAGCACCGTTGTCAGCCAAAGCGCTGTCGTCAGCGTTAGCTACTTGTACGCCAATACCATACATCTCAGCAATCTTCTTCTCGAAGTTACCTACTTGCATGTTACCTTTGATTGCGAGCTCACCACCCTTAGCGCCTTCTGCGCGAATAGATGCGAGAGTTGCGTTAGGATCAGCGAAACCGCCTTTGCAAGATGTGCTCTTGTACACGCGAAGTGTAGCGCCAAAAGCCTCTTTGAACTCTTTGCACAATGTGCCAATTTTCTTGTTGCCAGTCAATTTAATTTCTGCCATAGTTGTAAAATTTTAAATAATTAATCAATTATGCCCACAACTTCAGGACTGTGAGCGTTGTCCTATGATTGATATGATTTATTCTTCTAACTCTTTGGTGAATAATTCTTCAGAGAATAATACAACTGTATCGTCTTGTTTCAATGTGGCTTTTACGCGACGAATATACCACTCTGTAATACGCTTAACACATTTGAGATTTCTCTTACCGAATTCACACCAAAACATAAGAATACCATATAAAGCACAAATCCACCAAGCCTCAAATAAGAATAAGAAGATAAAGATATCTGCCGAAAGTCTTACTGCTAGTTTTATTCTCTTATCACTTTTGTTCTCTTTAAATAGTGTTGCAACCTTGCGCATATACCATTTCCACATCTTCTCTTGCCACTCAAAGCTTTTTTTACCAAATGATGTCCAAAATAGGATAAGTCCATAAACCCATACAAGCACCGATGCTTCCATTACAAACATACCAATGAATCCGTATGCACATAATCCGACCAATAGTTTGCTAATGGAAATTGTTTGAGATTCTTGCTTCTCAGTTAGAGCGTCATCTAAATATACAACTTGTATGTTTGAAGGGAGAGTTTCCTCCAAAGTGCATTCCACTTCGTTTAGCTCATCTTCGTCATTAAAGATAGAGATTGCCCCTTTTGTATTATGTATTGATATACGTTGGAGTTTATCACACCCAGAAATCCAATCAATAGAAAATACTGATCCAAGCGTGTTTGGAAGTTCTATTTCTTCTAGTTTATTACAACCAACAAAGGCTTCCTTTCCAATAGATGTAACTCCGTTAGGTACGATAAATTTACCGGTCGGTTTATTTAGCTGTGTATTTTGGAGTTCCACAATATTTTTCCCGTTTTCCGTCCTATGAGAATAAATTACCTTGTTTTCCATTTTGATGTGTGGTGAATTAAGTTCCAAAACTAATGTACCAACGTTAGGTAACTCCGAGAATGCACTACCAGAGATGTTTTTTATTGTTTTAGGAAGAGAAAGTCGTTTGTACTCTCCATCACTAATAGAGTAAGTTGTTACTTTATGAGTTTTTCCAGTTTCTTGACTAGTAATTTCCTCAGGAATAACAATCTCTTTCATGGACTCATCTAACAACATGCATGCATCCACATCTATATCGCCATCTTCCCATTCTGCAATGCTATAATTGATGTCGTTGTAATCTACATCTTCGCAATCTCCCCACTCTTCGTCATCATCTGCAAAATCATCATCGTCGTTGGTATCTTCTTCTACATCATCTTTAATCTCCTCAACTTCTTCTGCTTCAACGGGTGTGCTAACTAGCACTTCTTGTTTTGGCAACCACTCGTAAGATACGATACTTTTAATGTACTCATTGTTATTTGTTCCATTGATGTCCATATCCATAAGCACTGTGCCATCATACTTAATGATAAGATGATCTAATTCGAATGTAATTTCTAAAGATTCATAACCATAACGATCGCCATACTCTTGCACTTTTTTAGGGAGTGCAATTGTTCTGTGTTTTTCACCTTGGCGTGTGTTTACACTTGCCTGTGTGTTAATTCCGTCTGTAGTGTAACGGAGATCCAATTTTGTGTAACTCATAATTGATAGATTTTTATTTGCCCACAACTTCAAGACTGTGAGCGTTGTCCTATTGTTAATTATTTCTCTGTACTAATATATATGAAATATACCGTATCCTTTTGTAGTTTTGTTTTCGAAGTATACTCTGCGATTTGATAACCTTTCTTTGTCAGTTTTAGAAGGAGTTTCTGCGCTGCAATACGCACATTCTCTACATCCAGAAAGACCATAAACTTGTAATAGTCCTGAATAGCTTTGGGGGTGAGGTCGGATTTCTTTTTGCTATGAAAAAGATGATCCACATCATCCATAATGCTATTCTCCTGTGCGGCGCCAAAGGATGTCTCGTTCACAGGGATATTACACTTGACTTCTGCCACAATCTTCATTTGCTTATCGCTATACTCCACATCAAAACCATTGGTATTGGCGTGCGTCTCAAAGAGTTGCTTTAGCATCTCGCTCTGCTGTGGAGTGGAGATGACGCCATCTTTATGAAGCGTAGTGACGAAACTCTCTGTCACCAACATCGTGATAATATTATTGATATTGGTAATGGCTTTCTTGAGGTGCACAAATTCCTTGAGGGTCAACTTTGAGTAATAATCCTCGTTTGAGTTTAGTGCCTCTCGCCAAAAGCTATTGAAAGCAGCAGACAAGTCGTCTTTTCGATTGTAGGTGGGCATATTATTTCTTGTTATCAAATTCTTTTAACTCTTTTGCCAATGCGAAGAAGTCATAAATAAGACTATCTTTTTTCACAGGAAGCGATTTTAAATCAACGGTAGCAATGTCAAAAGCAAATACTTTTTTACCATCCTCAGTCTTTGTATACTTTTCAGCAAAAGCATCATATTCCTCTCGACTCAATACCAATGACAAGTTGCCTCGATAGATTTTTCCGACATACCATAAGATGCGATCCAATGAGTCGTAGTTGACATATGTGCTATTCAACTTACTGATCATCAAGTTTATCATCTCCACAAAACTAGTCATGTCGTTGTATTTAAATTCGAGCATTTCACTTTTTGGGAATCCGCAGTAGTTCCAAATACGAGGGTACATCTCGCGCACGATAGAGTCGTAGATAGGGAACTTAAATTCAGTTTCGAAATAAGCATACTTGCTAATCAGTGAAACCGCACCGCCCTTGTCTTCGCCATTCTTACCAATACCATATTTCTCGGTAAATAGATTGGTTTTCTTTCCCAATTCAAAGGGCTTCATATCCTTATCCTTGAGGAAGTCCAGAAAGGCTGATTTGATATGTTTCTTGCTATGAACAGAGAGTAAAGCAGCAGCTAACTCCTCCAACCCGTAGTATCTACGCCCCATTTGAGTGGAGTACATACTATCAATCAGCGTCAAACGAGCCAACAAGTCCTCTTGGGTATAATTATTGGTTGCTTTGAATACCTTCAAAATGGTTGATTTTCCCAAGGAGTATCCAGAATTATCATTCTCAAAGGAATGAATCTTCTTGAATAGTTGATATAATGTTTTGAGGTTGTTGTTCATAACAAAATGATAGTGAGGTGTTGTATATATTGTTTCTAAAACCGCTTCTTCTACGATACTCTTATACTAATCTACCGTGTATCTACCGTGTATCTACCGTGTATCAACCGTATATCTACCGTAGTTGATAGCGGAAGGATAGAGTTTAATTTTAGTAAGCATAGGAGCGATCAAACTCCTATGCCTGAGGGGGATTTACTCGCCGCGGGAAGCTTGTCCGATGGTGAGTTTGTTGTCCACGCAAGTCTTACCTGCAGGATCTTTGATTTGTACGGTAAGACCATACATCTCGTCAAAGAGTTTCTCTGCATCACCTACTTTCATAGACGCTTTAATCTTCAACTCGCCTGCAGCGGCAGTCTTCACGTCCTTGCTGGTCTTTTGGTTGAGTTGGTTGAGCGTCAAATCTCCATCAGCCAATTGCTTGCCTTTGTAGATAGCCAAAGTGCAGCCAAAAGCTTTCTTGAAGTCAGCACAAATAGTTTTTACCTTCTTGTTTGGTGCCACAGCAAACTCCGCGTTCGTAAAGTGGTCTTTGATTGAATTTAAAAGTCCCATGGTTTTATAAGTTTAAAAAGTTTTAAGAGTTCTAAAAGTTCTAAAGGTTATCTTCTCTTCTTGCCTGTTAAGCCTTTGAGGATAGCGCCACCGATTTTGCGCTCGAGACCTTGTTTGGTGGTGGGGATACCTACTGCACGGGCTACTTTGGTCTTCAAGCCCGAGATACCTACTGCTCGCTTGAGCGAAAAACTGAGTCCTGGAATTCTTGCCATAATTGTGTCGTTTGATTATTAACTCCTACTCGTTGCACTCGAGAAATCTTAATAAATCTTTTTACAACGCTGCTGATTTTATTACCACCGCTCATCGTATCGGGAACAGCCGATACGATACCGCTGAATCTTAAGTAAATGAGCAGAATAGGATGTTAAACTTCATTGTTAATTGATATAATACTCTGATTTGAAATACTCGTTGATTGGTTTGGAAGCCAGCACCTCCACCCAAACATAGTTGTTGTAACGGGTGCGCTCGTTCTCAAAGCCCAAATAGATAGTCTTGCGACCTTTCACAGGGATACGACCGTTGCTGGATTGCATACCCATGATAGAACTATTGACATCGTAACTCAACTGATTAGTTGGTTTGCCGTCTTGGAACTTTTTTGCTTGGGACGAACTGCCAAATACAAACATATTGATATACGCATCTTCTTCGCGCTTTGGTGTGTATTCTCCCAAAATGGTATTCAAGATACCCGAACTCTTGGTTGATTCGTACACGGGCATACCGAGCATCTTGATTTTACGATAAGAAGCATTCATATTGTCCTTAAACTCACCATCGCTACTGCGGTCTGCCTCGTTAGTAGAGATACGCATGCGATAGAGGATATCCGTAGCACCCGCAGGCACTTCAATAGCCACCAATCCGCGATAAGAGCCCGAGAACATTGCTTTCAACTGTCCACGAAGTGTGAATTTGCGAGGTTCATCCAAAATAGGTGTCATCTTGATACCTTTGACCGACCATGCACGGAAATCACCCGACTTGGCTTCTACCGTGCGCTCGTTGACTGTTACAGGGGTGAGGCGATCGAGATGATTAGTAGTGTAGGTGATGTGGATAGAGGCGTATTGTGCACTTGCGCCTGGGTTGAGTTCCACCAAGTAGATGGCGCTATTCTCAATCTCCATATTGAACTTGAAAGCCGTTTTGTCTGCGATGGTTTTGAGGGTGGAATGTGAGTCGTAATTATAGACTTTGAGCGTGGCAGTGCGTTTGGTCTTGATATTTACATAGAGTTTTTCGCCGCGTTTGAGATAAACGGGGTATGCAGTTTTCTTCTCTACCAGACAATCATCATCGTTCACAACTGGCACATAGATGTTGTGCATATTGTCCTTGATGGTTTGGTGGATATTCTGCTTGAGTTGCTCTATGCGTTGTTGCAGTGCTTGGCAATTGGCTAAAGAAGCAGAATCTAATCCGTTTGTATCGTAGGTGTAATATAGTTGGTCTGCCAATTGCGAGAGTTGAAGCGCATCGCTTGCTTCCATACCATTGATATCACAAAGTAGATTTTCGATGGTTTGCACTTTGGCTACTGTTTCGTTGTACTCTGTTAGTTTGTCACCTGACATGGGTTTGCCTTTAGACGATCCACTACAAGCAGCCATCATCATGGCAATACCACAAATGAGAACGGATGTAAGTTTGTTTTTCATTTTTCCAAATGATACTATTTAATTTGTTTGACATATAAAAAGACTTGTTTTCCATCTTCGATTGTAAAGTTGGACAAGTGTTCCAGTTGATTGACATAGCCGATGCTATTTTCTTTGATTTTTTCAATGGTTTCCGTATTGATATTACCTTCAGCGTTTTCTCTGGTGGTGACTATCAAATCTTCGGATATATTCGATCCGTTGAGAAAACGGCTTGCCTGCGATACCGCTTTTACACCTGCCACACGCATCATCGTACTCTCATTACCATCATATTTAGCAGGGTCAAGCACCACTGCTGACACCAGATAATGATGGTCGTAATCTTCCACTACCTTCACATCAAATGTGGCATGTTGGTACATGCGTTTTAGGAAATTTGTCAATGCCGTTTTGTCAGCATTGATGCCCTGCGCAGAACCCCAAAGAGGCAGTAACACAAGAGCCAATGAAAATAGTATAAGTCTTATATCTTTCATTTACAAATACTTTCTATGAAACTGCGCAGCGTAGCTTCGTTGTAATCTTCTTCCTGAATATATTTTATAATTTTATCATTCTTGATGTATAGCACCTTGGGTACAGGGTTCAAGAAATACACCCAGTCGTAAGGCAGTTGTCCTTTGTTGTATTGGGCTATAAGAGATTTTGTACGCGTGGGCTCGAAAGTTATATTCCATTCCACTTTAAACTCCCCTTGCATATAGTAGTCCGCATCGCATATGATGGCGCGACCGTCATATTCATGTGCCATTTGTGAAAGTAGAAATCGTGTATCTTTTTCTGCCTCAGTCGTATAGACTATTAGGGGCAGATTTTGGGCGCGCAATTTTTCTAACTGGCTCGGAGTCTCGATGGTGGTGATTGTTTTCAGCGGAATGAGTGTTCTGTCAAATAGGATATTACCTGGGCAGTAGTAATACTGTTTTGGAAGCGTTTTCAATTCGAATTTTGTGATTCGCTTCAAACGCTCTATGTCCATGTTGAATAAAAGCCTAATACTATTGTCTGTCCGATCTATTCTGGTTAAAGAATGATAGTATCTAACACCAAAACGACTGCCGAACTCTGATGTCTGAGATGGATCGAGCGGAATGATGCTAAAATAGTCGTCTAAATTATCCTGAATATAGTAGCAATATCTCGCAGCATGTTGAATCTTATTGATTTCATCTTCGGGAAATTCGCTATAAAAGCGATATTTAATAGATTCAAATATACATTCATAGTAATGGGCAGACATGCTACGCAGCTGTTGTACCTCGTTGTCGCTCATATTCAACGCCTGACAAGTAGAGGTAATCATCTCTCGGAAAGCCCTCGTAGCATCTGTATCTATAAAATCCACTTGGAATATGATGTTGCCATTGATGTCTGGGTTGCCCAGGGTGAGTTTCTTTTCGTATAGATAGGGGATAAATGCTTCCAATTGGCTGACGAGGTTCTGAAATGCTTTTTGGGTATTTTGTTGGTTGAGTTCGAGTAGTTTAAGGTTGGCACCAAAGACAGCTCCTGCAAACTCGCAACTCACACCCTTACTTTGTGCGTAAGCTGCTAACTTATGGGTAGAAACGACTGCTTGTAGTGTAACAAAGTGTGTGCTATCTGGCAATAGCACTGCACTTAACTCCTGATAGGAATGCACATTACCAGAAGTGACAGTAGCAATCTCTTCTACCACGAGTTCATCGTTGAGAATCTCCGTATTGGCAGAAACGAACACGCCATACGCTTGCTCCACAGCACTGCGTAACGCCATATGCGTAGCCTGTTCTTTGGTGGCACCTTCGCCCGAAACAACAAGTGTCACCTTATCTATCTCCTGCGCGTATAGATTGATTCCTAAAAGGATAAATGAAATTATCAATAAGTACTGTTTCATCGCTATATTTTTACTTACTTGAAGACCCAAACTTATACGCTTTTTCTTTCTTGTAACCAATTTCTATTTTACCAAATCGATTCGCAAGGGCGTTCCATCCTTCTTGTTTCTGGCGTTCGAGTTCCATCTTGTCCTCGTATTGCTTTAGTTTGAATTCCCATTGTGCTTTGGCTGCCGCCGCTTTGGCTGCTTCGATATTGCGTAGTTGTCTGTTGATGTCTGCAATGAGGTTTTTTACTTCGCTTTGACATGGGGCATTCGGATTGACTTGTGCCAAAATATCCAACGCCTCTTCTGCACAATCGTAGTCGCGTCTTACAAGCCAAGCGCTGCGGGCCTTTTGAATGAGTTGCTTGCCCTCATTGTTAATCAGCAATTTATATACCTCTACGGCTTTGGTTTGACATGTAGTATAACATGTTTCGCAAGCTTTAGGCACTCCCACCAAGATAGCCAATGCCTCATCGTACTGCTGCATGCCCACCATGCGATCTGCATCTTGAAGCACCAAATGGCAATTGTCGGTGTAGTATGCTAAGATCTTGTCTTTTGCTGTATTTACTAAGTTCACCAATGCTTCGTTATTGGGTTTGATCGTTTGGAAGGCTTGGATGAGGCATTTGGTTTCGGTTGCACCTATTCCCATCGCATTGATGGTGGTTGTACCATAAATCTTCTCATCAATCACATCGCCAATGATGAATGTCATCTCCATGCGTTGCACGATCATACCTGCAGAATTAATCTCTCTTGTAAGGACATCCATGCGGGCTGTCATAATAAAGCGATCGGTAGTGCTATTGGCTATGCCACAAGCGGTGATGAGTCGCTGCATAGTAGTCTCCAACTTGTCGCGTGCTTCCTTTGGAATGTTTTCGTAGTCTGGTTGTACTGCACTGATAGAAACCAAACTGGCATCGCTTTGTGCTGCAATAGATAAACAGAATATGCCAAGTAGGCAAGTAAGAATATACTTTTTCATGTAGATGTCCTCCTATTATTTTTCTCCTAAAATAAGCGTTGCATCGCCCAAACCTTTGTTCATAACTTTGCTATCCACACCTTGTGTCTTCAAATACTGACGGAGTTGATTGGCAAACATGCGTGCATCCATAGCGCGTCCTTTTGCGTTAAGCATAGGGATGCGGACTTGCTCGAATTTGGCTCTTGACTCGGTATTACTCGTTAGGTTGAAAGCTCCAGCAACGGTGTTGTCCTCTACCCATGAACTGATCATATCAATCAATGCTACCCCCTCTGCATTTTCATCTTCAAGGGTGATACTACCTGAATCCCAAACTCGGATTTGTAGGGTGATTTCACGACCGTTTTGAGTGAGGTCGGCAAAATGGTTGTTAAGTTGCTGTGTAAAACCGCCCATTTGTTTGTTGAGTGCATCCTCAATTAGTCGTGCAATAATCTTATCTGCAGCGTTGCATGTTCCGCTGGCAGCCGCCACCTGTTTGTTGGAATAGGTATCAATGGCAGCAATGCTTACGGATACGGAACGACCATTCTTCTCTTGATGAACCATCCAATCTACACGAAGCTCAATATCGTATTTCACACGACTGCGCAACATATCCAATGGAGTCTCTTCGATCATTGAGCCCATGCTGCTCATGGTTACTTCTTCTGTCTGCTCATCCATTAGCGACTTATACTCTTGCATATAGTCTTTGACTGGATAGCCATTGGCAGCCATAATTTCGCCAATCTTCGCGGCTACGCTATACAATTCGGCATCCTCACGGAAGGCAGCTTCATAATCATTGATAGTAACCTTTTTACCTTGATTATCCATTACCTTGGTAAAATACCTACTGGTACACCAATGGTCACTTGGGATAACCATGATAGTGGGTTTCTTGGCTGTTTGGGCAAAGGTGATCATGCTACATAGGAGCAACATAGTTAAGCAAATTTTTGATTTCATCATGTGTGTTTTTTATTTCGTTGTTTTGGTTTGCAAAGGTAGTGCTTTTTTGTTGGGTGGGCAAGAAATCGGTTGGTTCAAGTTGGTTCTTTTGCATTTGAATGCCGTTAGCACGGGTGTTTTGGCATGGTTTTCGTGCTGTCTTTGGCAGTTTGGCATACAAAAAAAGGCATGAACGATTCCTTGTCCATACCTTGAGGTCCTGAGAATACCCGTATCGTCAAACAACGAATCGCCCACGCCTACGCGCGGGCATTCGCCCTTTATTCAACACGATACATACGGAAGTACAGGTACAAATCAGCAATGAGCGTGTACTCATCCACTGAACTCGTGCTATACACATTGAAATTTCTCAGGTTTCAAGGTATGTTAGCGAATAAATAGCAAATGCTACTTTATCTATGTCATGAAAGGGTACTGCTGCACGCTTGCGGCAGGCGAGGCGTAGCCTCCACCCTTTCAACGCGCAAAGGTACACATTTTTTTGAAGATATGCAAGAAAAATCGTATTTTAGTGCGATTTTGTTTAGAGAACGCGTTCCATGGGGTATATTTTGACCACGGAACCGCACGGAAACAAGAATATATATTCTCCCACTGATTACACTGATCTACACTGATATGCCGTGTATTCGTGTCAATCCGTGCGCATCCGTGAGACAATATATTCCCACTGATTGCACTGATATGCACTGATATGCTGCGTATCTGTGCTAATCCGTGAGATCTGTGGGACAATATATTCCCACTGATTGCACTGATCTACACTGATATGCTGGGTTACTGAAGAGGTTTGGTTTGTTTGACTTGGGTGTCGATTTGCATCATGCGCGTGCCGAACTCCTGCGTCCAGATTTCAACGCACTGATACTTCAGGTCCGTATCATCGGCGTAACAATTCGCCAACGAATCGCGCACCAGAGCATGTGCCGTCCAGAAGTCCAAGAATTGTTGATTGAAAGCCACATACGATGTGGCATTATCGGCTATAAGTTGCAGTTTTGCGGTTTCAGCATCCAGCAATCTATGTATCTGCTCTATCATCTCTTGCTCGCGCTGCTGCTTTTGTGCATACACATTCGCCACTTGCGCCATCTGCTCGGATTCCTGATAAAGAAAATAGGTTCGAATAGAAAGCAAAACACTGATAATCAATATGATTATTGCTACAAGATAGGGAATTAGTTTTTGGCGGCGTTGGCGCTTCTCGATAGAGAGACGGATAGTTGCCATATTAGCAAATTGTCCCCTGTTGCATTGTAAGCGGAGGCACCTGTAGCGGGTTGGAAAAAGCAGTTGCAATAGCTGCTCGAACTTCTGTATATCGTGCTGCAAATCGTTCTGCGGGTTGGTTGTATCCAGTTCACTGAGTCCGAAGTCAATGAGCTTGACATTCTGTCCGTTGCGGGTAATGAGGATATTGCTACTTTTGAGGTCGTGGTGCACCAATTGGAGCGAATGGATATACTCCAAGGCATCCAGCAGTTGCATCATCGCCCGTTGGCGTGCCGAATAGGAGGGGTTGGTGTTCAGCCACTCCACCAGTGTCATTCCATCCACATACTCCATCACGATACACCTGCCGCAGCCCTCCACCTCCTCCAGCGAATAGGTCTCCGCTATATTGGAATGGCTGAGCGAAACACCCAAAGCAAACTCCTTCTCTTGCAGCAATAGATGGTCGGTAAGCAATTGACAATCAGTAGATAGACCTTTCAAAACGAAATGCTTACCATAGCGTTTGGCATGGTAGAGCATATTGTGGTTGCGTTGCTGAAAGAGCGTGATATCAGACCAATTGGTGGAGATGGTATGTGGGGCGATGAAGCCTGAGTCGGAGAGATCCATTACGCTACTAAAATTATTATTTTAACACTACCAAAATTATTGTATATTATACAAAATTACCCAAAATGATTCAAGAAATTTTGATTAATAATTTATAATAAACTGCAATTTTGGGAGAGAAACTGATACTACCAAAATTATTGTAGTTAGATTTTGGTGACGGAGGTGAGGCCGTGGCGTTTGCCAGCGACATAGGAGGTGAGAGTGCCGTCAGCGAGGAGGAGATTGTCCAAATACATGGGCTGACCTATCATGAAACATACTGCATAGAAGGTATTGCCCTGTTGGAGTTTGGCATTCTGAGTTTCCTCTACAACAAACTGGTTATCACCAATATACCGAAACACACAATGACGATTGGGTTGCCAAGTCACCTCTATCTGTTCGCCCACTTGCAGCTCAGATGCGCGCACCCCTTCGCCCATAAACATACTACTCTCGCTCTCCTTGCGCTGCTCCAGCGCCACGAGATAGGCGTTCCAATCGGCATAATCCAAGAACTGCGAAAGGGTATTGAGCGTAGAGAGACGAGGCATACTACTGCTCTCTACATATCCCCAAATACGCTTAATAGTAGAAAGGGACAAAACACGGTGCTGCTTATTCCAGATTTGCTGGATAAGTTGTTCAAAATCAGCAGGGGATTGCAGAGCAACCCCCATGCGTTGTTCTATGTCTCGGCGGAGCGATTGTATCTCGGGTGACATCATTCTTCGTCTTGCTTGTACCAAGAGGCGTACATGGCGTAGTTGTGTGCAATCTTGCGATTGATCTCGTTGGTCTGCTCTGGATCGGCTTTCTTAATGAACTTAGCAGGTACACCACCCCACACTTCGTAAGGGCCAATCTGTGTATTCTTGAGTACCAACGAACCCGCAGCCACGATAGCGCCTTCGCCTACTACCACGCCATCGAGCAAGGTAGAACCCATGCCAATGAGTGCATAGTCGTGGACATCCGCACCATGAATGGTCACATTGTGACCGACAGACACATAGTCGCCAATGGTGATCGTGCTTTTCTCGTAGAGCGTGTGCAAGACAGAGCCATCCTGGATATTGACATGGTTGCCAATCTTAATCCAATTGACATCGCCACGCAATACGGCGTTAAACCAAATGGAGCAACCATCGCCAATGACGGTATCACCGACAATGGTTGCGTTCTCTGCCAAAAAGCAGTCCTTGCCTATTTGAGGTGTAAAACCCCTTACAGGAACAATCAAAGCCATGATTAACGTGCTGCGATAATAGCGCAGAAGTCAGCAGCCTTGAGTGAAGCGCCACCGATAAGACCACCATCTACATCAGGGTTAGCGAAGAGCTCAGCAGCGTTCTTAGCGTTGCAGCTACCACCGTAGAGGATAGTGCAGTCGTCTGCTACTTGCTCGCCATACTTCTCTGCTACGAGAGAGCGGATATATGCGTGGATCTCTTGTGCTTGCTCTGGAGTAGCGGTCAGACCTGTACCGATAGCCCATACTGGCTCATATGCCAATACGATCTTACCGAAGTCCTCAGCGCTGAGGTGGAATACACTGCCCTCGAGTTGTGCTTTCACAACCTCGTTTTGTTGGCCTGCCTCACGCTCCTCTTTTACCTCGCCAATGCAGAAGATTGGTTTGAGATTGTTAGCGAGAGCGAGCTCCACTTTGTCCTTCAAGATCTCGTAGGTCTCACCGTAGTATGCACGACGCTCAGAGTGACCGAGAATGCAGTACTCAGCACCAGTAGAAGCCACCATAGCAGCGCTTACCTCACCGGTGTATGCACCTTTCTCTTTGTCAGCGCAGTTCTCAGCAGCCACAGCGATTGGGCTGTCCTTGAGAAGCTCAGCTACAGTAGCCAAGTGAATGAAAGGAGTGCCGATAACGACAGCACATGCAGGGTTAGCAACTTGATTTTTCAATTCGGTAGCAAGAGCTACACCTTCTTGCAGGGTCATGTTCATTTTCCAGTTACCTGCAACCATTTTTGTTCTCATAAATTGTAATTAATATTTAATAGTTAATAATTAATATCTCTTGTAGGGTCCTTTGGGTTCTTAAGGTCGTTAAGGGTCTTAAGGTCTATTGCGAAGGTTATACTTATCGATGACGATACCGTCTTGGAGGACAATTGCGCCTGGGTTAGCTCGGACAATGGTCTTGAGCGTAACGGGGTCGCATGTGCAAATATAGTCGCTCAATGCGGGGTACTCCAAGCAGAAGTTGATAATATCGTCGGTGCCTGAGCCTGTGAGGATATAGAAATTAGGCGATGAGGCGATGAGGTTATCAGGCGATGAGGCGATGAGGCGATCAGGCGATGAGGCGAAAGGCGAGAGGTTAGAGGCAAGGGCTTCTACCTTCGCTATTTGCGACTTATCGGCTTTAGCGAGGTCGTACATCACGACGAGGGTCACGGGTTCTTCGCTCTCAAGGATATCCCATGTGAGGTCTTCGTAGTCTGCATTCAGAATCTCCAAATCGTGAATAGGTGGTTCGTAGCCTTTCTTGATGAGGCGTGACTCTTGGCGCACGAAAGTCCAAGTGGTATCACCTTTGGGGTAGTTCTCCAGCGTGAAGGTCTGCTCCACTCCATCTTTGGCATACACAAAGGATATGTCGTATTGATCGGGTTCCGCATCTTCGGGATACTCCATGAGCGTAGGCAGGTGGTTGCCAATCTTATACGGGCGGAAGTCCTTGATTGGTAAGTGGAGTCTGGTCCAAGTCATAAACGCTACCGCCACCACGATGGTTAGGACGACAAGCACCAGTTCCATCCAATTGCTCCATAGTTGGCGTGTATGCTTGCGCAATGCCACCAATAGGATTGCCAATAGGATAAGCACTACATTCTTCCAGAAGGTCTGCCAGTTGGTGAGTACGATAGCATCGCCAAAGCAGCCGCAGTCGCTCACAGGGTTGGTGAGTGCGATATAGAGGGTAAGCGGTGTCATCACGAGGTAGAAGAGCAGCGCGAGCCACGAGGTCCACTGAGTACGAATATTCAGGAGCATGCACACACCGAGTAGGAGTTCGAGTATGATTAGCCCCCATGCAGCGACTTCTGCCAAAGGCAGGAGTTCGGTGAAGAAGCCCCCAAAAGCCTTGAGGTAATCCTCGATTTTATAGACGGTACCGAGAGGGTCGATGGCTTTGACTGCGCCCGAAAACGCGAATACTGCACCCAAGAGGGTACGGGATAAGCCTGCTAATATAGATACCGGCATCCGGCGTCTGGCATCCGTTTTTTTGTTATTTCTCTTCATCTTCCATGAGTTTTATGAGGTAAAAGACTGCGTAGTTGAGCATATCGAAATAGTTGCCATCAGCACCTTCGGAGATGAGTGTTTGGTTGTCGTTGGCAGCGATGGACTTATTACGATTGATCTTGGTGAGTATGATGTCTGTCAGGCTGGTGGCAAACATATCGCGCCATGCCTCGCCATAGTCATGGTTCTTCTTGAGCATTAGTGCCTTCGCCTCAGCCATATAGTGGTCGTAGCGGTCAATGGCGCGCTCGGCGGTCATGTCCACGGAGTCGGCGAAGCCCTCGTGCAGTTGGATGAGTCCGATGATGCTATAATTGACAATAGCCATCATCTCGCCTTCGATACTCTCTCCCACCATGTTCACGCCTGTTTGTTCGATTTCGCGTACGCGCTTGGCTTTAATAAAGAGTTGGTCGTTGACGGTTTGCGGACGCATGATACGCCAGCTGGGACCGTAGTCTTTCATCTTGAGTTCGTAGATGCGGCGGCATTTGCCTGCCACGATGTCAAATTGCTCAGGGGTTTGCATAATAGCGTTGTTTAGCGGTTGTTTAGAATTGGGTAGAGTTGTTTAGAGTTGTGTAGAATTGTGTAGAGTTGTGTAGAGTTGTGTGGTTAGTTCATCCAACGAGAGAAGTTGTTGCTCGCCCGATTGCATATTCTTGAACATCACTTTGCCTGCAGCCATCTCGTCTCCACCTACGATAGCCACATAGGGAATATGTTTCGCATCGGCATAGCCCATTTGTTTTTTCATTTTCGTTGGTTCGGGATATACCTCTACGCTCATGCCTTTCTCGCGTAGTGCTTTTGCCCATCGGAGGGCATAGAGCAATTCCTGTTCGCCGAAGGTGGCAAAGAGCAGTTGGGTGGTAGATTGCAAGTTCTCTGGATAGAGGTTCAACTCGGCGAGCACATCGTATATGCGGTCAGCGCCGAAGGAGATACCCACACCCGATACATTCGGCATACCGAAGATACCCGTCAGGTTGTCGTAGCGGCCGCCGCCTGTGATACTACCGATCTGTACATCAAGCGCCTTCACCTCGAAGATTGCACCTGTATAATAGTTCAGTCCGCGCGCAAGGCAGAGGTCTAACTCCACTTGCAAGTTACTTGGCTCGTAAGTGCCCAGATTCCCGTCCTGCGTGCTTGCCGCATAGAGTGCGAAGATTGTGCGCAGTTCCTCGATACCCTTGAGACCCGTTTCGCTGTTAGCCAATACTTGCGCTAATTGGTCCAATTTCTCGGTGTTCGTGCCGCTGAGGTTAAGGATAGGTTGCAGGGCATTGACAGCCTCTTGTGGAAGCCCCTTGTCGAGAAGCTCTTTATTCACATTGTCGATACCAAGCTTATCCAGTTTGTCGATAGCTACGGTGATGTCGATGATTCGCTCGGGCTGCCCGATGACTTCGGCAATACCTGCAAGGATTTTGCGGTTGTTGATATGCAGTGAGACACGGATACCGAGGCGGCGATACACCTCCTCTACGATTTGAATGAGTTCCACCTCGCTAAGCAGGGAGTTGGTGCCTACCACATCCACATCGCATTGATAGAACTCGCGATAGCGACCTTTCTGTGGACGGTCGGCACGCCATACGGGTTGTATCTGATAGCGTTTGAAGGGAAACTGTATCTCCTCGCGGTGCTGCACCACGAAGCGTGCAAAAGGCACGGTAAGGTCGTAGCGCAAGCCTTTCTCGCTGACCTTGGTAGTCAGGGCGCCGATGGTGGCTTGGTCCAGTGCCTCGTGGGAGATGGCGCTTTTCCAGTCGCCTGAGTTGAGGATCTTGAAGAGCAGTTTGTCGCCTTCCTCGCCGTACTTACCCATGAGGGTGGATAGGTTCTCCATGGCAGGGGTTTCTATCTGCTGGAAGCCATAGAGTGAGAACACCGACTTAATGGTGTCAAAAATATAATTTCTGCGTGCCATCTCCAGTGGAGAGAAGTCACGCGTGCCTTTTGGGATACTTGGTTTTTGTGCCATATGATCTGTTTTTTAATTTTCTGTTTTTTTTGGCGGCCGGCTGCCGGGGGCTGGGGAGCCATTTCTTGTTTTGGGCGGCCGGCTGCCAGGGGCTGGGGGCCCATTTCTTGTTTTTTGGCGGCCGGCTGCCGGCGGCTGGGGGCCCATTTCTTGTTTTTGGCGGCCGGCTGCCGGGGGCTAGGGGCCCATTTTTTTTTGGCGGCCGGCTACCGGGAGCTGGGGGCCATTTCTTGTTTTTTGGCGACCGGGAGCCGGCGGCCGGGGACCCTTAAAAGATTTCCCGATAAATCTTCTCCGTGGCGCCGCACTCGCTTTGAACATAGCTGGCTGCGGCTTGTCCCATGACCTGTTGCTGGTCAAATGCGCAGTCGAGTGCCGCTGCCAGTTCGCGGTAGTTCTTCACGCTGATTGCCGCTCCTGCCTCTTGCAGTCCTTGCGCTTCGCGGAACTTCTTCCAACGCGGTCCGAACACCACAGGCATGCCATATACTGCCGCTTCCAGCGTGTTGTGAATCCCCACGCCAAAACCACCGCCTATGTATGCTACCGCACCGTAGCGGTAGATAGAGGACAACAATCCCATCGTATCCACCAGCAGTACGCGCGCCATGGACACACTCATGGGAGAAGCCTCGCTGTAGCGCACATAGCGTCCCTCGAAATACTGGAAGATTTGTTGCAAATGGTTCTCATGCAATTCGTGCGGCACCAATATCAAGCGTATATCTTCGCGTTCTGATACATAGCGTGCGAGCATCTGCTCTTCTTCGGGCCATGTGCTACCTGCCACCAATACGCGCGTCTTTTCTCCTGCGAACATTTGCACGACAGGCAGTTCTTTGGCTGCCGAACGCACTTCGGTCACGCGGTCAAAGCGCGTATCACCAGCCACCGTCACGGGGTCTATGCCATAGCGCAATAACAATTGTGCTGAAGCCTGGTCTTGCACATAGATATGCGTAAAGCAATGCAGCAATCGACGATAGAGAGCACCCCAAGGTCGGAAGAACAATTGCTTAGGACGGAAGATGGCGGAAATGAGGTAAGTGGGGATATTCTGTTTTTTCAGGCGCAGCAGGTAAGCAGGCCAAAATTCATATTTAACGAATACCACCATTTCTGGTTGCAATGCGTGTAGCCATTTTTTGGCATTGCGCTTGGTAGCGAAAGGAAGGTAGAGGACTTTGTCCACCTTGTCGTAATCCTTGCGCATCTCATAGCCCGAGGAGGAGAAGAAAGTCAGCACGATTTTGCGCGCGGTACGATTCTCGCGCAAGCGCTCAATGATAGGGCGCACCTGCTCAAATTCTCCAACGGATGCCACATGAATCCACAACACGGGTGCAGTAACAGCCGCACGCCATTCTTGCAGCGCAGTGATTGCCTCGCGTTGCCCTTTGACTATTTTCTTCGCTTTGCTATGCCCGAAAAGGGCCGCCAATCGTAGTATCCAAAAATATATAAACATAGTTTCTTTACCCCCACAACAAGGGGAATATACAAAATACCGCGCAAAAGTACAAAAAAAAAAGGATATACACAAATATTCATTTATTTTTTTGCATATTTCAAAAAAAAGTAGTACTTTTGCACACCCTTAAAACTTTTAAAACTTTTTTAATCAATACAAATACCATGGAATTACCTTTTGCAGAATCGTGGAAGATTAAGATGGTAGAGCCCATCCGCAAGTCCACCCGCGCAGAGCGCGAACAATGGCTGAAAGACGCCAAGAACAACATCTTTATGCTCCGCAGCGAGCAAGTTTACATTGACCTTTTGACTGACTCGGGTACAGGCGCTATGTCTGACCGCCAATGGGCAGCATTGATGCTGGGCGATGAGAGTTATTCGGGTAGTAAGTCGTTCTTCGAGTTGAAGGACACGATTACTCGTATCACGGGTTTTGAGTATGTTATCCCTACCCACCAAGGTCGTGCGGCGGAGAATGTACTCTTCTCGCACCTTGTGAAAGAGGGACAAGTCATCCCTGGCAATGCGCACTTTGATACGACGAAGGGACATATCGAGGCGCGCAAGGCACACGCGATTGATGTGACCATCAAAGAGGCGAAGGACACCCAGTTGGAGATACCATTCAAGGGTAATGTGGACTTGGAGTATTTGGAGCAATTGCTCAAAGATAACCAAGGCAATGTACCATTCATGGTATTGACCGTTACGAACAACACCGTAGGTGGTCAGCCCGTATCCATGAAGAATATTCGCGAGACTTGCGAGCTCTGCCACAAGTATGGTGTGCCTGTAAATATGGACTCTGCACGCTTTGCTGAGAACGCTTACTTCATTAAGACTCGCGAGGAAGGTTATGCCGACAAGAGCATTCAGGAGATTGCCAAGGAAATGTTCTCCTATGCGGATAGTATGACCATGTCTGCAAAGAAGGACGGAATCGTCAATATGGGCGGATTCATCGCAACAAATCGCGAGGATTGGTACGAAGGTTGCAAACGCTATTGTATCCCATTCGAAGGCTTTATCACATATGGCGGTATGAACGGTCGTGATATGGCTGCTTTGGCCGTTGGATTGGAAGAAAACACACAATTTGATATGCTTCAAACGCGTATTCACCAAGTAGAATATTTGGCACAATTGCTGGACGAATATGGTATTCCTTACCAACGCCCTGCTGGTGGCCACGCTATCTTTGTGGACGCAGACAAGGTGTTGACTCATGTGCCTATTGAGGAATTCCCTGCGCAGACATTGACCTGCGAGCTGTACTTGGAGGCAGGTATTCGTGCGTGCGAGATTGGCTATATCTTGGCCGATAGAGACCCTGTGACGAGAGAGAACCGCTTCGGTGGACTGGACTTGGTGCGTCTCTGTATCCCTCGCCGCGTGTATACCGACAACCACATGAAGGTGATCGCTGCTGCGCTGAAGAATGTTTATGATCGCCGCGAGACAATCACCCGCGGTTTGGCGATTACGAAAGAAGCACCGCTGATGCGCCACTTCACTGTGGAATTGGAGCGTTTGGGCGAGTAAGGGCGGCAAGGAAATATAACTGCCCACGGATCGCACGGATAGACACGGAAACAAGGAATCTGGTGGGGAAGAAGACAACATAGACAACATTCCGCGGCAATCAAAAGCACCCCAAAAAGCAGGAGGCTTTTTCGGGGACCCCGCACTTCCTGCCGCGGCAAAGGATGAAAAAGCCACTTTGTTGAAGAACAAGGTGGCTTTTTTTAGGGGCAGCCGGCATCTGGCGGCTGGCGTCCAGCGTTTGGCAGCTGGCGGATGGGAGCTGGGATTGGGCAGCCGGCGGCTGGCGGATGAGAGCCAGCATTTGGCAACCGGCATCCGGCATCTGGCGTCCAGCGGCTGGTGTCTGGCGGATGGGAGCTGGGATTGGGCAGCCGGCTTCCGGCGGCTGGGGGCCAGCATTTGGCGGCCGGCATCTGGCGGCTGGGGGCCAGCGTGGCGGCTGGGAGCCAATTAACCAGCAGCCGATTATTTGACGATGGTGCGGGTGTAGTGTTTGGAGTTGTCGCGGAGGGTGACTTCGGCGACATGTACACCTTGACCTACTGGCAATGATACTTGATTATAGAGCAGGTCGAGCGCTTTATGGGCAATGAGACGACCCGTAATATCGTATATGGTCACCGACTGAATAATATCGTTGGAGCAGACCGTCATCTCGCCCGCTTGCTCGGAGTATGCCCAAACCATATTCTCTTGATCTTGGACAGAAGGAATAGCTGTCTCGGTGTTCTCGCCGTTGGAAGTGCGGTCGGGACCGACAATATAATAGCGATTCTCGTGGTTCTGAGGCAATGGACGCTCAATAATCGTACCATCCATAATACGCAAGCGCTCGCCCGTTAGGGCGTCATAGAAGTAACACTCTTTGTCCCAGTTCATGGTCAGATAGAACGCAAACTCTACCTGCTCGGTTCGGTAGTCGGGGTGTATCAGCATGGACATAGGAACGGTGTCTATGTTTTGACGCACATCAATCATCATAGGCACTTGGTTGGAGACGGTGTACATATTGATAGGTGTAGTCAATATGTTGGCTATCTCTACACCTGTGGATACGAAGAGTACATCCTCGTGGCTGAGGTAGGTGTCGGTGGCTTCTGGTGCGGCAAAGAGCATACATTGGGTTTGTCCGTTGGCTGTAGTCGCATAAATGGTCATACCCTGTGGCTCGTCAGTAGAAGCAGCCATGCTGCGTGCTGGGATATTCGCTGGTTGGTCATCCGCCGCAGGCGCAGGGGTGTTTACCTTCAAATGCTCGTGCGATAAGCGCAACTGGATAGAGCGTGAGTCGCTACTACCCTCTTTGAGTTCCAACATGACAGAACGCATAGGGGCTAACAAGCCCGTGCCATTCGCCTCTATGGAGTAGAGGTTTTGCGCACTCCATGTACTATTGTTAATGGTGTAGTATTTAGGCGCCAGTTTGTCGGCGTTGTCTGTGAGGAAAGCGGCCATGTCGATATACGCCATGGTGGGGTTACCGAACATGAACTGGCGGCCTGCTAAGTCGTTTTGCAGGGTAATGGTCATTACGCCATCGGTAGGGTTGAATGCCAGTTTCGAGGAGTGGGTAACGCTGACGCTCTGTCCTGAAGGATTGCCCTTGCTGTCATAATAGTTGTATGAATTATCGGGTTTGGGCAAGCGAACGATGATCTCATCGGTATCTTCGTGGGTAGGTCCGAAGCCCAATACTTGGAAGCCCGTACCAGGCAGCAGTTGTTCGCTGAGCGAGTTGGTTTGAGCAAAGAGGGCTTCTTGGGTGAGCGCAGGCGATGAGGTGTTACCATTGTCGTGGTAGATGGTGGCGCGTTGGTTGTAGAACGATTGCCAGAAGACATAAGGCGCACTGTAGGAGCGTGCTCCTGCAAACTTGTGCACGACGAACGGATAATCACTGTGTCCGTTGGTGCCAGGAATACTGGTGGTGTATTCCAGACTGCGGTTGTCGGCGCCAAAGGTTCCCTCGTGTGGCACATAGATGTCGCCTGTGTACATACCGTTGAGCGGTGGTGCCATGGCATTCCATTGGGCAGCCTGAATCTTCATATCCACAAAGGCGCGGTTGTAATGGAGCAAATGTTGATTGTGGAGCATCGCGTCTACGGCAAAGTAAATGTCGTTGCAGGCGTTGTGCGCGTAGTGGATATCCAGCGGATAGCAGTCTTCGGTGCCAATGCTGGGGTAAGGAATGGATATGTCCTCAATGTATGGAATAATGACATTGGTCTCAGCCAGTGGGGCGTGACCTATGTCCATGAGTGTGCCATCCTCTTTTACGCCGACCCAGTTATCGTCGTCGCCCCATTCGTTGGATACGGCACCTGTCCATTGTACGGTGTTAGGGACAATCATGACATAGAAATATACATATCCCACGCGGCAGTTGTCTTCATCGCCTCCGATATAGGCATGACCCTCGCTGTCATAGAAGGACATGCGCATGAGGTAGGTCTCGCCTGCTACCCAGTCGGTAGGAGTAGGCGCAATTTCTATGCTTTGGTTCGTGATTTCAATGAACTCCAAGACATCGTGGATAGGATTGCGCAGGTCGAAACTAATGGTAGAGTCGTTGATATGCAAGGTGGAATACAATTGTGTTTCGCCTACAATGTCCACAATAGGGATTTCTATGGTATGGTGGTCTTTGGGTTCAGCGACACGCACGGTAGGCAATTGGAGGCGTTGTTTTGGTGTTTTGTCGTCCAATTCAATAGGGGAGATATTCAGTCCATATGCTGAGGAATCCGATACGACTTTCACCCATTTAGGTTCGTCGCAATCGTGCAGGGTATAGGTTTCGCCATTGATATTGACCGAGGCATCATCGCCAATAGGATATACCCAATAGCGGGCTGTATCGGCAGAGCCGAGATAGAACATCAGTTCGGATTGATACAAGGACAGGTGTCCGTCCTCGCACAGGCGAGAAATAAGGGCTTTCTGCTCAGCAGAGAAGTCTTCATCGACCTCTAATCGTCTGTGGTCGCTGACTCGGTAATTTGGGTTGGGTGATGAGTTGGTAGGTATTCGGCGCATGGCAGCAATCGCCTCTCGCAGTTGGTTGCGTGTGCAGCCATAGTGTAGGAGGAACTGCGCATTGGCGAAATCCTCTTCTTCGTGTGTAACGCTTTTCTCCTCGCAGTAGGGGTCATCGAAGTAATAGCCCCACAGCCAGTCGGCATGGACATTGGCTTCGACGGTCTGCAATGAACCTCCGACACTGGTCGCCAAAGTATTCTGTACCTTAACCTCCAGTAGGTGGAAGTCGTTGGCGCAGAGATTTTCCTCGCACTTAACACGCACGGACTCTTCGCCCTCGGTGCGGAGTTTGACATAGGTGTCTTGTGTGGCGTGGAGGGGTGTTCGCGAGGCGCAAGCCACATCGTCTAACTCGCGTGGGCTGTGCGAGATACGCAATTCGTAGTCTTTGCCTTTCTCCAAGTGGGAGTGCATGACATGGTCTTCGGTGGCATGGTGGTCGATATTGGGGATAATATGAATGACATAGACAAACCACTTGCCCGTTACATTATCATAGATATAACATTTGCCGTTGCGTATTTTCTTTTCGATGAGTTGGTCGATATAGTCCCTGATACTGGTTTGAATCGTATCATTGGTAGCGTTAGGGATATATCGAGGGTGAGGTATGGTCACGGAACCATAAAGATTGTCGGAATGACCGATACTATCTTTGTAGTAGGCAGGTTCGTATATGGTGTCACCCTCTGCGCGAACGACAGGAGCGGTGAGCTGGATAGCCATAGTGTCAGAGTTGTTGAATATCTGATAGTAGGCGTACTTCTTTTTGGTGGTGTCGGTTTCGTGCGTGCTGTAGATATTGAGTTCGGAATAGTCCATGCGTACCACTACCGCAGTGCTGGTGGTGGAAGCATCGGTAAAGGACTCGCAGCCCATAGTGGCTTGGTAGGCAGCCAAAGGCAGTGGTGACACATACAGACAAATGTCATCCACCATAAAGTCGTTGCCGTCGCCACCTGTACCGAAGTTATAGAGGGAAACGCGCGTCTCGGAGTAGCTGGCAGTACTATTGATAGGGAAGACTACTTGGTGCCATGAGCCACCTGCGTTGCTGGTACCTTTGTTGAGTTTGCCAACGAAATATACGCCTGCATCTTCCCATTCGGTGTATCCGTCTTCGGTCTGGTTGCGACCTTGAATGTTACAACGGAATATAGGGTCGGAGCCGCTGTGCGAACTGCGCGCGGGGTTGCAGAGCCATATGGAGCAGTAGAGTGTTTGTCCTTCGCATATCTCGGCATCGGTGGAGATACTGGCCACCAATCCAGGCTCTTCGGTGCCGTCCACATAGAGGGTGTAACCCTTATTGGCACCTCCGTGGTTAGTCTGGTCTGCCCATGCAAGGTTCAGTTCGTTGACCAAGAAATACTCGCCATAGTATGGGATATTATTATCGCTGCGGTTCGAGTGCTGGTAGTATTTATCAGAACCGCCTAAATAGTTGTTGGGGTAATAGTAGCCATAGGTGGACTCACCCCATGGGAGGTGATGGTAGAGTTGGGTGTTAATCGTGCTGCTTGTTGCGCCATCGTTGAAGTTGATCTCCTCCAAGAGTACATATTCCTCGGTCATGGTCTGACGCGATATGATTTCGCGTGGCAGAGGACCGTGGGTGTTGATATCCACATAGTTCACAATGAACTTGGCTATGAGCAGATCTTTGCCACCTGGCAACTCGCCTGTTGCTTTCAGATAATACTCCTTGGTGCCTACATTATCGGACTCGACAATCACATAGTCTTTGGTGGTATAGCTGACGGGGGTAATATTCCGTGTGCCCTCGTACCATTCGGCATTGCCACTGATACGACCGATTTTGGTTTGTGCTTCGTCGGTGTA
Organism: Paludibacteraceae bacterium; assembly: GCA_017628395.1. GTDB lineage: Bacteria > Bacteroidota > Bacteroidia > Bacteroidales > Paludibacteraceae > Colicola. The sequence continues at coordinate 38,856 of JAGBZD010000047.1, forward strand.
ATAGAAATAGTTGTTGTAGCAAGCTCGGGTACGGTTGTGTCCAAAGTTAGGCACCAGATAGATATTGGTGTTGGTAGGCGCGGTATAGTGGTGCACCTCGAGGTATTCGCCTTCGGCAAGTGCCGCGAATGTATCTGCCATCTCTTTGGCAGGGCGCAGGTGCCACAGCTGGCGGTAGGAGAGCGTTGGCTCGATAATGGTGTCAATGCCACCGTATTCGTTCTTCTGGATTTCGTAATCCTTGTAGTTGCTGACATCGCATGCCATGATATGTGCCTCGCCGTCCGTCCAGCCCTTGATGACAGGTGTCTTGGTATCTACGCTGGTGCAATAGATACCATAGGAGTCGCCATAGGTATTGTTGATATTATCACCCGTAGGGGTTGTACTCCAAGTCGTGCGGTCGGAAGGTTCGTTGTTATATACAGGGTTGCCACCCGTCTCGTAGTCGTACCAGCGTTTGTATCCGTGGAACTCACGCGAAGGAAGGAGCAGGTCAATCTCATCGCCTGGCATGTAGTATAGGGTTTGCTCGGCGGTATGCACCAATTGTTCGGGTTCGTGGGAGACAGGGTGTATGCCAAAATCTTTGTTGGCGAAACCTTTGTACGGGCGGAGTGTCATAGCGCCCTCTTTGGCGCGTTGTGCCAAGTGTATCTCCACCGATGCGTTGTAGTCTTCCTCCGCTATAGGTGCGGCATCGCAGGTGTATGACACCTTGCATACCAATCGCGCTTCGCGGTAGTGTGGAGAACCACCTTCATTTGCTGTTGCGGTGACGGTCAGCTTGTTGGTGGTGAAGTTTTTTAATTGCGCCCAATCCACCGTTTGTTGGTCGGTCATGCTGAGTATCTCGAAGGAGGCCTTGGCGATTTGGTTGGCGGTGTCAATATCTTTGCCTAATTGCAGGGGCTCTTGCAGCGTGATGTCCATCTCTGCTAAGTGCGACTCGTTAGCCGTCACCACTTGATAGCCGTGTTGGTGGGTGCAAGTGAACTGGAAGTCGGTATCGCCTCCCGTTTTAGAGAAGGTGTATGACATAGGCGTAGCCGTGATTAGGAAGCGAGGCAGCGGTATCTTGTGGTATGCGTGGCGCATGAAGTCCATATAGACACGATTCGTGCCTAAGTCTCCTTCGCCAAAAGCAGCGACCAATCTATCCTCGTGGTCAATCCACGCATCGTCTTGCTTCATGTTCATCGGACTGGAGCCAAGGGGAGTGACAATGACATTATAGGTAGGTGTAGCAGTGCCTTCGACAGGGGTGTACGACACAGATAATAGTTCGCGACGCGTGATTGCCTCTGGGTCATCGTAGGTACCTGCTTGTCCGTAGGATTTTGTTCTGTCGTATCCCGTGGGTGTCTTTTGCCATGTGAAGGATACTCTGAGGTTATTAATGGGTTCGTTGGATACCGTTTTGTCAATGGTGATTTTGGAATAATCCTCTCCTTCTCGTGGTAGGCAGTAGAAATAGGTTTCGGCAGGTTGGCGCGTAACGGTGAATTGCAGGTGCTGCGCTTGTTTCGTGGCGTCATCGGGTGTCTTGGCTAACACGAAGTGTTCGGGGTTGTCAATATTGAACGCACCGACTAATCCTCCCGTCTCCACTTTCTTTGTCCATTTCTCGAGGGTGAGTAGGGTGCCATTATCTGTCGCGTTGGCGTTATTCTTTCGCAGCAAATTCCAAGTGCCTGCTGCGTTAGCTTTGCTTTGGTATCTAATGTAATAGTATTGGTTGCCCGTCTTATAATATAGGCGTCCTGTTGTGTCGTTGGGGTTAGTGGTTACCAAACCATTGGTAACGAATTGGAAGGCAGAGCCTTGGGAAGTTAAAGTCAAACTAGTACTACTGCGAGCCAGTTTTTTGTTTGCAGCGACGCTTGTGAAGGAATATTGATTGTTACTAATCGTAACCTCCCACAGGCATGCTTTGGTGGGAGCCGACATGGAGACGGCTGTAATATCATTATTGTTGGCATTCACCGCCAAGTAGTAACTATTGGAGGATATGGTAATGATGTCACCGTGTTGTAGTTGCGCGAAGGTGTTGCTGACCAGAGTGAACAAAGCGCAGAGGGTAAGGAGAATATGTTTTTTCATATGCTTAGGGTTTGAGAGGGTTAGCGGATTTGAGTTTTCGTATGTAGGCAGCCAGGCAACGCCCAATGGTGTAGAGGCATGCCAGCAACAGAATAGGGAACAGCGGTTCGCCTACAGGAGAAGCATATTCAGGGTCGGTTTGTCCTGTAGGTGGTACATACCCACTTGATGCAGAGTCGGGGAATTGAATGCCTGCTCGCATTTGAGGCTGGAAATTGGCGACTATGGTGGCATTCACATCTTGATGAATAGACACAAACGAGCCAGTGCCCGTAACGGAATAAGCGTTCCAATCGTCGTATGAAGCGTTGGCGGTTGAAAACGAATGTACATCTTTGGAAGAAGTTAGTACGGTAAAGGGGGAGCTGGATGAGTACGGATTGTGGTTGAAACTCCCGCTGTTCGTATAACTTTCTTCAAAAGAAAATCCTTTGTAAGAGCTACTATACGATACTTCGTTGTCAAACATGTTTTTATCAAATCAGAATAATCGGGCAAAGTTACAACAAATAAATGAGGATTGCAACTAAAATACTCCAATAAGCGTTTTACCCCCCCCATTTATTTTCATTTTGTAAAGTCGAAGTAGCAAAATGAGGGTTATGGAACGAGAAAAAGGGGAGTGAGGACGACAACAGAGACAACCATTCCGTGGCACCAACATTGTGCCACGGCAAGGAGGATGAGGCGACAAAAATTTTGCGCTACCAAAATTGTAGTATATTATACAAAATTACCCAAAATTATTTGGGAACGATATGCATGTTGGTACTACAACTAACAACAAGGATTATTTTAATCAACAACACAAACAACTTGATTTAACAACAATTGCGCCCAAAACAACACATTGGGCGCTCAAGGGGATTTGTTAAAGACAATGGTCGTCAATTCAATTGTCAATTAAAGTCAATTCGGGGGTATTTTTTGATTTGGGTTGGAAAAATGCGCGGGCGCATTGGCAACCCAAAACAAAAATTGAGAGGGGATAGAAAAAAAGGGAACTATATACGAGTGGACACTACAACGAAAACAACAAGAATTATTTATTAGAAAAAACAACATAAACAACTTTCGCGCCAATCAACTTCCTGGCGCGACAAGGAAAACTATGTATGGTGCAACAGACTTGACACTACAACGAAA
>JAGBZD010000005.1 GCA_017628395.1 Paludibacteraceae bacterium
CGACTCCGTCGTACAGAGCACTGCACTCCCCTCTCTCAGCACGGCTTGCCATTGAGGCAACCCTCTGAAGGCTTCGCTCGCTATAAACAGAGGGGGAGTTTGCAAAGCCACTTTCGTTACGGCAGATATGCCTCACGCTATAATAACAATATCCGCCACGGCCGCGGCCGTAGCGGATAATATAGGATTGGTGCCTTTGCGGCAGGCTTATTTGAGAGCCTTCAAAACGAAACTTACATTGATGCTCTCAACGCGTGCTTCCATATCAGCAAACACCTTTGCAATAGCAGCCTCGTCTGTTTGGTTAATCTCACCCTCCAATATCAAAGCATAAAGTTCCATATTAGCAAAATAGTTGATGAACGAAGCGGTAGGCATATACATGTGTAACTGACTATCATCGGCATCTTGGAACATATACATATCAACCTTTCTCAAAGCTGGGTTTACAACACTCATATCAATAGTAACCTTGTTCTCCTCTATTACGATTTGAGCATCAAATCCTGTATCTTGACCATCAATGTGGAATCTATGCTTCATTGTGTTAGAATTTGGGAACTCTGCAAGGAAGAGGTCTGCACCAAACATTACATCAAAGTCACTTGCTTTAATTTTAGCAATGTTGAAGATGTGCCCCATAATAGAGAAATCCTCGTCTATGCCCTTTGCACTGGTTACGTAAGCAGTGTTATAAGCATATGCCTTACCAGCGAGGTTAAGTGACTGCTTAACGCGGAGCCAAGAAGCAGTGTAATTAGTTGCAGGGCTATAAGTTGTCAGTATAGCACCATAAGATGAACCATTAGCATTATAAGTCAATCTACGAACCATATAAGGAGGATTGTCATTTGGCACATTCTGTATCAGCAAATCGCCAACAACTTTATATGTAGTTTCCTCATTTAGCTTATAATCAATCTCTTCATAACCACCAGTAAACAATCCTGTACCATTTTCGTTAAAGGTCTGAATACCCATATTTTCTGAGCCTTTACCATTAGAGTCAACCCAAACCCATCTACCTACAACTTCCTCAGTAAGATCCTCTTTGCAATAGTTGTAAGTATAACGCTCACCCTCATCTGTGTAGATAGAGAATGCCATACCTGGAACAATGTCAAAGTGTCCCTTGAAATTGTCATTATCCTCAAATGTCATTGTAACAATGCCGTTCTCCACAACAACATTGCCTGCTACATTCTCCCAATAATCAACGCCATCATAACCTGTAGAAAGCGCCGAACCATCAGCCTTAATAATCAACGCCTCGGCATAGTTATCAGTGAGGCAGGTCCAAGTACCTACGATGTCCTTGCTGTGGTCATCATAGATGTGCTCAGGCTCGTTGTTGCAAGCGGTGAAGCCCAACATTGCCACGAGGGCAACGGCCAAAATCTTAAAAATCTTCATACTCTTTTTTGTTTTTTTGTTGTTAATAATGAATTATCGTTCACGAATCTATGCATACAAAAAAGGCATCACCCACTGGGCACACAGCATGTGCCAAGGTGGTAACGCCAACAGACGACCGATAGCCGCACCGCGTGCAGCTAATCCCTTGATTATAAGATAGTTTATAAGGGGGGGTATGCACCGCAGGCCACACCGCCACACCCCTTCACCGAGAGGTCCACTGTACCGTATGTCGCCAACATGTTGTCCATATCCCTAAGTATCATTCGATTTATTGCTGCAAAGATAGTGCAAGCCGAGCGAAAAAGCAAGTTTACTCGCATTTTTCCGAGGCGCAGCCTACCTTCACACTGCAAAGCAGGGTAAAGATAGTGGAAACGAGCGAAAAAGCAAGTTTACTTAACTAAAGTTTTCTTCCTTGTCGCTCGGCATAACACAAGCAAGCTTGGTTTGCTCTCACTCCTGCGTCAGTTGTATTTTTCCGAGGCGCAGCCTACCTTCGCTGAAAGCAGAGATAGTGCAACTGACGCATGAGCGAGCATGAATCAAGCTTTGCTTGAATTCATTCAGCGAGCGAAAAGGAAGAAGACGAAGTCAAGCCGAGCGAAAAAGCAAGTTTCAACGAGCGAAAGTAATGGAAAAGCTGACTTTTCTATTATTGAGCACCGACGCGAAATACAAGCGTCGGCGCTGCGCCCTTGCCAGGCGGCCGTCTGATAAATCTGTGTCGCGATAAAAAAATCAGAGCCGTCCGTTAAGAAATTCGGACGGCTCTGATTTGTATGGGTTATTATCAATAAGTTAGCGCAAACTTAAGGCCTACGGCCTCAGACATCATGATAAAAGTAGAGAGTTGCATGTCTGTTTCGCCCCTTTCGAGCATGGCAACATATTCACGCTTCTTCCCTATCTTTTCGGCCAGCTGCTGTTGGGTGATACCTGCAGATTTGCGGGCATTCTTCAACACCTCGGCATAGTACCAAGCACGAGCCTTCGCATCGAACTCCTCACGCGAAGCAGTGCCTTTCGCTCCGTACTCTTCTACAAACATATCTTCCGCTGTGGGCAGATGTTTGAGCTTGTTAATGTCAATCTTGGGTCTCATTGCTGTAAATCGTTTAATATTTGTTCTGCTTTCTTTATCTCCTTCTTATAGTCTTTGGTCGACTTCTTCATAAAACCATTCAAGAGAAGAATCTGTTCGGCCTCGATAAAGTTTTCATGGTCGATGGTAAAAAGAATTACCCTGTATTCATTACCTACCGATATGCGCAGTTCATAGAAATCAGTATCTACAAGGCGCTTTACCAATTTGGTATTTACCACCTTCACCTCTGCAATAATGTTCATTGCATATTTCACTTTGCTCTGAACATTTGCCGGCAACGAGTTATAAAACTCATCAAAGTCTGCAGTTCTTATCATGGTTCTCATGTTGCAAATGTAATACATTTATTACAATCCACCAACTTTTCCCCTATTTTTCTTCCCCCAAGCAAGACTGTAACACCTCCGCCACCGCCCTCATCCGCTCGTATGCCCAGCGCTTGGTGCCGTAGGCGGCATCGTAGCGCCAGTCGCGGAAGGGACGGGCGTAGAGCGTCTGCGATATGTGGCGTATGGTCTCCACGTCGGGCATAATGCGAAATCCGCCCGGTGGAGCCACCGAACGGATATAATCGACAAAGCCTGCATAGCCCAGCGAGGCATCGTACCACCCCTCATCTACC
>JAGBZD010000048.1 GCA_017628395.1 Paludibacteraceae bacterium
ATGGCTAAAACAATTTTTTTCATCATCTTTTATACCTTATATATTATATGTTATTTTTCACTTTCTCTCTCAACCGCAGCAAACCGCTTTCGCTCAATATGCCTCGCATCAAAATATCCATTCGTTGATGTCCTATGCGATGCACTTCCTCTTTGGTCATTTGCCCGCCTGTTATCAAATCCAGCAATCGGTATTGCATGTCTAGGAACATCATCGCCACCACATCCACATCAATCTCGGCTCGGAAGATTCCCTCGCTCACGCCTTTCCCCAAAAACTGTACCAAGATCTTCTCTGCTGTTTCTCGCATCACTTTTTTGTGTGCTGCGAATAGTTGCGGATAGTACTTTTCCAGATCATACATCATCGCAGGTGTCTTCAGGTCTTTCTTCTGAGTGGATTGCGCTATCTTCGCCCATTCCACAATCACTTGTGTGATGGTGCGTTTAGATAGGGCATTATCTAAGTCATGCCCCACTTTCTGCTCGTGCTTGTGCAAGATGGCTTGTACCAAATCATCCTTCGAAGCGAAATAAACATAGAAGGTCTTCTTCGACATGCCCAACTCATGACATATATCATCCACAGACACGCTGCGGATGCCCACTTGTTGCATCCGTTCAATGGCGACTTTCAATATTTGTTCTTTTCCTTCGTTCATGATTGCGGTTTTCTTCTAACAAAAAGCGTGCAAAGGTACTACTTTTCTATGAAACTACCAAATTTTTTAGGAAACTTTAACACTTTTGTAGTTTCCAAGTTGCAAAATGAGATGAAGTGTTAAAAAAACAAATCCCTTTCCGATCGGAAAGGGATTTGCGTGTTATTTGCTGTGTGAGATTACTCTGCAGTCTCCTCAGTTTTTTCAGCAGCTTTCTTGGTTGCTTTCTTAGCTTTTGCTGGTTTCTCAGCAGCAGCCAAAGAAGCGTGCAAGTCAGCCAATGCGCCGAGGTCGCCGAGAGTAGTTTTCTCTACTTTTGGCAACTCTGGTTGTGCCTCTTTCTCTTTCTTAACCTTCACTTCCTTAGCAGGAGCCTCTTTGCGCTCCTCCCAAGTGCGGAGGTGTGAGAGAAGAATGCGTTTTGCATCGCGGTTGAACTCAATTACCTTGAAGCTCAATGTGTCGCCATTAGATACTGCTGATTTATCTTCTTTTTGCAAGTGTCTTGCTGTGCAGAAGCCTTCAACACCTTCTTCCAATACAACAGTAGCACCCTTGTCGGTAACCTCTGTTACTTTGCCTTCGATGATGGTGTCAACACCGTATTTAGCGGCAAGCTCTTCCCATGGGTTGTCCTCCAATTGTTTGTGACCCAATGAGAGACGGCGGTTCTCTTTGTCGATTTCGAGAACTACAACCTCGATTTCAGCACCAATTTGTGTGAACTCGTTAGGGTGTTTGATTTTCTTGGTCCAGCTCAAATCGCTGATGTGAATCAAACCATCTACGCCTTCCTCAATCTCAACGAATACGCCGAAGTTGGTGAAGTTGCGTACTTTAGCAGCGTGGCGTGTGCCTACTGCATATTTGGTATCAATTACTTCCCATGGGTTCTCTTTGAGTTGCTTCAAACCAAGTGACATCTTACGCTCGTCGCGGTCAAGTGTCAAGATTACAGCCTCAATTTCTTGTCCTACTTTCAAGAAGTCATTAGCAGAACGCAAGTGTTGGCTCCAGCTCATTTCGCTAACGTGGATAAGACCCTCTACGCCAGGAGCAACTTCTACGAATGCTCCGTAGTCAGCCATTACAACCACTTTACCGCCAATCTTATCACCTACCTTCAAGTCAGCATTCAATGCCTCCCATGGGTGAGGAGTAAGTTGCTTCAAGCCGAGAGCGATACGCTTTTTCTCGTCATCGAAGTCAAGAATAACCACATTGATTTTTTCGCCCTCTTTCACAATCTCATTAGGGTTGCTTACGCGACCCCAGCTCAAATCTGTAATGTGGATCAAACCGTCTACGCCACCAAGATCCATGAATACGCCATAGTTCATGATTGCTTTTACAGTACCCTCGAGTACTTGACCCTTCTCAAGGTGAGAAATGATTTCTTTCTTTTGAGCTTCCAACTCTGCCTCGATGAGGGCTTTGTGAGAAACTACTACATTGCGGAAGTCAGGATTAACTTTGACAATCTTGAATTCCATTGTTTTGCCAACGAAGATGTCATAGTCGTGGATTGGTTTAACATCAATTTGGCTACCTGGCAAGAATGCCTCTGTACCCAAGATATCAACAATCATACCGCCTTTGGTGCGACATTTAACATAACCTTTAACGATTTCGTTGTTGTTGAGTGCTTCATTAACGCGATCCCAGCTGCGTGCTGCGCGTGCCTCTTTGTGTGAGAGTACGAGTTGACCATTCTTGTCCTCTTGGCTCTCTACATATACCTCTACGGTATCACCTACCTTCAAATCTGGGTTGTAACGGAACTCAGCAGCTGGAACAATACCATCTGACTTGTAACCTACATTTACTACAACCTCGCGTTTGTTGATAGAAATTACAGTACCTTCTACTACCTCTTGATCTTTGATTGCGCTGAGGGTAGCATCGTACTTACCAAGGATTTCTTCGTTTTGTATGCCTTTTGATTCGTTCTCAAAAGCATCCCAGTCGAAGTTCTGGAGTGAAAGATTTTCTGCCATAATGATTTAGCAATTGTCTATGGTCTCCGTTGCTTTGCTACCTGATTTGTTGGTGCAGAAAGAGCCAACGGTACCCATAGTTTAAGGGGTTAAACATATAATTTTCTATGCTTTTTCGCTGTTGAACCACAAAAAAGCGCGCAAAGGTACAACTTTTTTTGGATATATGCAAATAATTTTGTAATTTTGCGCCAAAATTCAGTAATAAAACCTATGAAACACATCTGGACATATGCCAACATTGGCGGTAATACACGCGTCATTGTCAAAAATGGTAAAGATATTCAGCATCTTCCTGAATTGGATGAGAAACTTTGGACAGTCCTCGCTTGCCCAACCTCTGGATTAGAAATACCTGAAGAAAGTCTTCGGTGTATGGATTCGAATGGTGATCAGAAGATACACATATCCGATGTTGTATCTACTGCTCAATGGCTCTGCCAGATGTTGCGTAATCCAGATGTTCTGTTTGCGGGAGAAGCCTCGCTGCCTTTGGCGGCTATTGCGGATGAGGAACTTCTGGCGATTGCCGCTCCGTTGGCTATTGATGGAGTAGTTTCTCTGGCGGCTGTTAAAGCGGCTATTGCGGGAGTCACCATTGATGCGTTACCGTTGCCTTCATCGCCATATGCTGCGGAGGTTATAGCTGCTTATAACGCGTGCAAGAATGATTATGCTCAGTATTTTCAAACAGCCAAGTTGCAGTCCTTGGGGTTGGCGACACTACCAGCGGATGTGGTAGCACCAGGGCTAACCGAAGAGCAATTCATCGAAATGGGCAAGCAAATAGCTGATTACGAAACTGGCAAAGCTGCTGCTGAAAGTGCTAACGCGGCTGCTTTGGCGGCCGCACAGGCGCGGTATAAACCATTGGAGAAATTGCTCCTACTCTGCCGCGATTATGTAACCTTGCTGCGCAACTTCGTATCCTTCCAAGACTTCTATGCCAAGCGTGCCAAAGCATTGCTTGGGCGTGGCGCAGACAATGAATCGCCTTGGGCTATCTTCCAAGCAGGCACACTGGTCATCGACCAACGCGCATGCAACTTGTGTCTAAAAGTGAGCGACATGGCTAAGCACAACGCACAAGCCTCCGATAGCGGCATGTTTCTCATCTATTGCAATTGCAAGCACCACGCTTCGGGACAAACCATGCAGATCGTAGCTGCCATGACGGTGGGCGATATTCGCAATCTCAAAGTAGGTAAGAATGCCCTCTTTTATGACCGTCAAGGTCAAGACTGGGAGGCAGAGGTGGTGAAGATTATTGATAATCCAATCTCTATCGGTCAAGCTTTCTGGAGTCCCTACCGCAAGTTGGGCGAATGGGTAAGCGGATTAATCACGAAATCGGCTGCCGAGAAAGAGAAAAAATCGTTCGCTGACCTAACGGCCAAATTGCAAACCCCACCCGTTGCAGGACAACCTGCACAACCTGCGCCATTTGATATTGCCAAGTTTGCTGGTATCTTTGCAGCCATTGGTATGGCAGTGGGATATATCGGTGCTTTCTTCACCAGTTTAGCGACAGGTGTCAAGGATATTGCCACATATGCGTGGTGGGCATTGCCAGTTGCGATATTGTCATTATTTATGGTTATCAGCGGACCTTCAATGATTCTCGCATGGATGAAACTCCGCAAACGCAACTTGGCTCCGCTGTTGAACGCCAATGGTTGGGCGATTAACGCGGACGCGATAGTGAATGTGCTGTTTGGTAATACCCTCACCGAGCAAGCGCAGTATCCTATCGTAAAACTGAAAGACCCGCATGCCAAAATTAAGAAACTTACCACAGGTGGTAAATGGGCGATTGCGATAGCTGCTATCTTGCTGGGAGCAGCTGTGGCTGTAGTGACGCTATACCTCTGCGGTCTGCGCGTATGCGCATGTTTTGTATGAGATAGATAGTTGGCGCAGCGCCACTATGCACGATATAACACCCCTTTAATCTTTACCATAATAATAACACATGATGAATCTAAAACACTTTTTTTTCTTGCTGCTACTTGTTTGTGGCATGCATTTGCATGCTGAAGATAGTCGTGCTCGTATCTTTGCATTTGATTTGAGAACAGAGATTATAGATCAAGTTTTCTATGCTACATTCAAGTGCAACACTGCTTTTACCGAAGGAAAACTACACTTGTATCTGCCCACAGTAGAGCGTATTACCGAAGCGCACACGCCTGCGCTGACTGTCCCTTTTACCCCTGCAACGGTGGATATAGACGGTGCTTTGGTGCGTGTCCCTATTCCAGAGGATCAAATGACAGGCGATTTAGCGACTATGTTAGAGGTCTTGAATTGGGCGGTCGAGTTGACGGGTAATCCTATTGCAGAAGGTGCTGAATTGGTAGAATACACCAATCCTGCGGACGAGAATATCACTTTCTATTGCCCTCAGGGAATTGCTATAAACACAAATCCTTATTCCTTGTACTTTTCCAATATCTACATTGCACAAGCGGCTGACGGACGCCCTACAGATGATGCTGATGATACTGATGATTGGTATAATGCCGCAAAGTATGAGCGAACGAAAACGCAAAAAAAAGGTATCTTTGTTTATAACCCCGTTTTTGAGGAACTGAATCCTGCCAACGAGGGGTATTTGCCGTCGAATATTGTGCTGGAGCCTGATTGGCGGCACGATCTTCATCGTATTGCTATCAATCCTACGAATGATAATGTAGCGTTTGCTTATCGCCGCAGTCAAGCTGGGCTGCACTCTTCTATATATGAGGTACGCCCGCGCGACATGTGCGCGAAGAATAAGCGGAATATCAATGCGATAGATGTGGCTTTAGGTAGTCCTTTGGTGCGTACACATTCACTTTGCTATGACAAGGAGGGTGCGTTGTTTGTGATGGATAATACCAATGTGGCATATACGCCGCATACTTACGCAACGGGTAAACTCTATAAGCAGTCGGATTCCGAATGGGAACTTTTTGTAGATGGAACCACGAAAGGTAATTTAGATATCAATAATAAAATCGTTGGCTTGTGGCCTACTATGGATAATGCCTTGGCTGCTGATGGGCGTGACGGAGTGTGGGTGGCGCAGTATCGAGAGAATTTTTTGAAAGATACCGTCGTGAAAAGTTCGAAAGGCGAGGATATAAAGCAGATGGACTTTTATCCTATTCTAACGCATGTCGCTGCTAATGGCGAAGTGGATTTTCTGGTCACACAAAAAAGTGCGGAAGACACGATACGGATGTTTACGCATGATGGTGGTATTGTGCATGAGTCGGGTAGGGGAGCTTCCGGCAGAGGACAGTTGGCGTACTTTGAAAAAGAAAATCTATTGGCTTTTGCAGGCAATAAACGCGTAACGCTCTATAGGGTGACCTATGATTCCAATGGCAAGCCCACTTTGACCAAATGGCTGGCTACGCCTGAGATTGCTGCTGATATTGATGGCGTTGCTTTCGATTATGTGGGCAATTTGTATGTCCTCTCGCACACAACGCAACGCTTGTATGCTTTTGCTTTGCCGAAGGAGGATAACCGCAGTTTTGTGCCTGCACCGCGCAAGGTGATTACGATAGATGAGAAGAAGGACAATGCCAACTCTGATGCCATGAAATTCTATCAGAGTATGCCTGCTAATAGTATTGTAGATGTTAAGTTGCTTCGACCATTTACGAATCAGTATTGGCAAACGCTCACATTGCCTTTTGCTATGGGAGAGGAGCAAACGCAAGAGGTGTTTGGCGATGGAACAGATGTAGCGGTGATGGGTCATTCCTATCTTAAATCGTCTGATTGGTTGTATGTCCGTTTTGATTTTATAGATTCTGTTCAGCGGGCTGTGCCTTGTCTGGTGCTGCCTACGCAAGTCTTGACGCGTGGTGCGGTGGTGCACGAGCAAGTTCTTTCGTTGGATGTGCAGACGGTTTCCACGAACTATGCGCAAATGCATGGGGTCTTGGCGCCAATGGATTTCAATGCTTTCCGCGAATCACACCCCGATGATAATTTCTATTTCTTAGCGCCTAACCAGTTGCTGTCTGACAATGCTGCGGATACGATGTTGGCGCTTAGGGCGTATTTTAAGTTTGCTTTGAGCAAAGAGCAACTACAGAACCTTCGTGCTAAGGTTGTTTTTGAAGAGGAGGTTTCAACCAACATAGAGTCTGTTGTGGAAGAGGATAGTTCATGCCTGCCTACTAAGGTGCTGCGTAATGGACAGCTTATCATTTGCCGCGATGGAGCGGAGTTTACATTGCAAGGACAACGCTTGCGTTAAGACGATAAAATCAGTAAAGGTCACTTCTATTAAAAAGCATATTACCATGAAAACAACAACGAAGAAAACATACCAACAGCCTGTAACCGTACTTGTTCCTTGCCTTGCTGGCAATTTGATGTTAGGAGTTAGTAATAACATTCATTTGTCTATTGACGACGGTGTGAGTGCTTATATTCCAGTTTAACCCAAATGCCCCCAAAATCACTTTGATACAAATAAAAAAGTGTGCCCATAACGGACACACTTTTTTGTTTGTATTAGGTCTTGTATTACTCTACAACCACAACGATTTGAGATGCGCGAACTTGGTTAGTAGCAGCAGTGAAGACAACTTCACTTGCATCACCTGTCCATGTACCTACAGCGCCGCCGTCATGTCCATAATCACCTGTTGATGCGGTGAAGCAACCAGGACCATATTTAGCATCACCATTTGCGGTACAAGTGAACTCAACAGACTTGATGCTGCCACTGGTAGTGCTAACTGTAAGAGTTTGGTTTTTGTAAACACGGTAGTGCTTCTCGCTGTTGTATTCACCAAGGATACCTGATGAAACAGTCACTGTTACGCCATCTTTAGTGATTGTGTATGAAGCTGCATTGTTAGAATCGGTACCTACACCTTCGTTATCTACATCAGCGTCAAATACGATAGCACCTTCTGGAGTATTTCCTGTGTTTCCGCCAGGATTGTCGTTGCCACCAGGGTTGTCGTTGCCACCTTCGCCTTTGCTAACGAGTTTTACGAAGTATGCACCCATAACTTCAATCTTGCCATTGTATGAGCCACGCAAACCACGGAGAGTAATCTTGTCGCCGTCGTTCAATCCGAGTTCACCAAATGACTTGTCAGCTTTGGTGTTACCTACAGCTTTAAATGCTTTATCCAAACCATATACATATACGGTACCAGTCTCGTCAGTGAGGTCGAAGTTACCATAGATAACAGCATTTCCACCAGCGCTCAAACCACTGATTGTACCAGTAAGCTCGTAATATACTTCGTTAGACTCTGGAGCAGCGATGAACTCAGCTATGGTTACAACCTTAGCTTCTGGCTCTTTTTGCTCTACACTTGGGTCAATACCGAATGTCTTGTCGCCTACCTTAGCGTATTCTGGAGACTTGATACCAGGTGCGCCAAAGTATTTCTCAAGTGATCCATAAATAAGAATCTTTTGACCCAACATATCTGGGTTTTCTACTAAGTTCAATCCTGAACGGAGTGCTCCAGATGGCAATTGTACAGGTACGCATTTTGCTACATCAGTTACACCAGCAGCAGAAGCAATCAAAAGGTTAGTGTTGTAAGGGTTCACTGAACCATCGTCGTTGGTGCTACCTGAGAATGGAGCTGCAAACTCAGCATTATCAGTCAAAGACTTACCAGCGATTTGACCTACGATGTATGCCTCTACATAGTAAGTTCCTGTTTTTGAACCATTAAGGGCGATTACATCATCTGCTGTAAATGGACTTTCGAGAGTACCTTGACCTGTGTTAGAACCATTACCATTGCCATTGCCATTACCGTTGCCATTACCATTACCAGGACCGTTAGGACCTACAGGAGGGTTTTGATTACAAGCTGCAAATGCAACTGCCATCACCAGCATAAATGCTGCAAAAATTTTGTTTAGTTTCATTGTTGTAATTGATATAAAGTTTATAAAAAAATGTATTTTTTTTGCAAATTGCATGCAAAGGTACGAATAATATTTGATATACGCAAATATCATCAATTTATTTCACAAATATTATCAATTTATTTCACGATATTATTATTTTTGGGATTTATATACCTGTTGACACCATGCGTTATTGTCCTTGTCACGCCTCGTCTTTCAATTTTCAGCGTCCCGTGTCTGTCTAATTATTAGCTGTATATTAGCTGTATATTAGTGATATATTAGTGATAAGTTAGTGATAAGTTAGTTATTCGAATCACTTTGTAGGCGAATTCGAATATCCCGTGAATACCCCTATCTTTAGAGCAGTATAGGAGAAGCTGAATGTATAAATGAGAAATAGAAGCAGAAAATTAACAAATTTATTGTTGTATGTGATTTTTTTTCAAAAATATTTTGTAGAATGAGAAAAAAGCAGTACCTTTGCACGCTGATTCGTGCGCGAATATGTGTAAGGCATGTTTCAGTAGCGTTTTTATTAATTAATTTAGGAGGATAAAACTATAGCAAATCCACAAAAAGGTCCACAACAGCGTCGTGGCCGTGTAGAAAAAGAAATGCCCAACCGCATCAATGATGCAATTCGTGGCGTAAAGGAAGTTCGCCTTGTAGGCGACAATGTAGAGCAAGGTGTATATTCGTATGAAGCAGCGATGCGCATGGCGGATGACATGAACTTGGACTTAGTAGAAATCTCAGCCAATGCAGTACCACCTGTGTGCCGTATTTTGGATTATCAGAAATTCCTCTACCAAAAGAAACGCAAGGAGAAAGAGATTAAGGCTAATTCTGCGAAGGTGGTAATCAAAGAAATTCGTTTTGGACCTCAAACCGATGAGCATGATTACAACTTCAAGCTCAAGCATGCGCAAGAGTTCTTGAAAGATGGCAACAAGGTGAAAGCCTATGTCTTCTTCCGTGGACGCAGTATCCTCTTCAAAGAGCAAGGAGAGTTGTTGCTTGCGCGCTTTGCAAACGACCTTGAGGAGTTTGGCAAAGTGGAGGCTATGCCAAAGCTCGAAGGCAAGCGCATGATTGTAAACATTGCTCCTAAAAAGTAAAAAACAGTCGTAGGGCTACCAATGGCTGCCTGAGACTTAAAATTAATATTAACAATTTAAATTATTAACAAAATGCCAAAGGTAAAGACTAATTCCGGTGCTAAAAAAAGATTCGCTCTTACCGGAACGGGCAAAATCAAGCGTAAACACGCTTACAAGAGTCACATTCTGACAAAGAAGACTAA
>JAGBZD010000049.1 GCA_017628395.1 Paludibacteraceae bacterium
AAGTCATTGTAATTAGCTTTGTACTCGTACATAGTCTAAAAGTTTTAATAGTTTAACAATAATTTATCACAATCTGAATCCACGCTTGCGCTGTGGCTTCTTTTTCTTCTTTACATATTGCTTTGCCAGCATCTCCTCTTCGGGATCTGTGGCATGGGCTGTTGTGAGGTCGAGCAAGCCCGCACTGAGGCTACTCTCTTCGCTTGGCTCTTGGCGAACAATCTCTTGGCGAGGTTCCTCTCGCTGTTGGGTAGGGGTGCTGTTGCGTCTTGGCCAAATACCAGCATCAAAGGCGTTCTCTTCGAGTCGGCAAGCGATATTGACAAAGCTGAATTGGCGGTCAATCTTGGAGCCGCTGAATTTATACCCGTTGCAGATGAATTTTACACCCTCAGCTTCACCTGTTCTGCGATTCAACTTAAACTCGGTGTCAATCTTGTAGCGTCTCAATGCCCGCCTCAGTTCGCTCCAACTTACCGCTTTCGGAACTTCGTGTCTGAGTACGTGGTAAATGTAATGCTTCACCTGGTCGTGCTTACGCAGTCTGTCAAACTTCACATTTTTCTTACCCTCGGAAAAGTGCAGACGGTAGCGAGCCGTCAGCATCTTGCACACCTTCTCGTTGCGAAAACGGTCGTTCTTGTCGCTTATCGTTCGCCCGTCATTATCCACTCGGTTATAGACAATGTGACAGTGCGGATGGTCGCGGTCGATGTGTCGGGCAATGATAAATTGGGTATTCTCGATACCCATCAACTTCATATAGTCGTGGGCTATTTTGAGCATCAGTTTGTCATCGTTTGCGAGCCTTGCAGCATCCTCCGCTGAGAAGTTCAGCGATATGTGTCCAACGGTGTTTTTGACCTTATCGTTGAGCAGTGTTTGTAGCTCAAATTGCTCTGCCATTTCCGAGGGCATGCCCACTACTCCAACAGCTTCCAACAGGTGCGATTTTTCTTCTTTCAGCACATAATTCACGCACCCTCCGAACGATGTGCCTTTTACAATTTTACCTATCATCTTTTATCCGTTTTATCAGTTGTGAAATCTTCAATGCTGTGGCTTGGCATTCGTCCCTGACTCTGAAAAATCCTTGCCTGTTTGCTTGCCTTGCCAGCTGGTTTAGGTTGGTGCTTTCGCCTATGAGTTTTCGTATGATGTCGAGGTTCTCGCGAGTGATTCGTTCACGCACTGTACCTTGTTCAATGAGTGAGCGTACTACCTCACTTTGACTCCGTTTACTTCGTCTGCTTAGTGTTCGTAGCCAACCATATTGTTCATCCGAAAGTCGGATCGTAATTGTATTTTTCTTTTCCATTTTTAGTTGTGTTTTTGATGTTAATTCTGTGACCATCGGGAGCCGTCTCACCTGCCATTCAGGTGAGCAAGTTGTCGGTAAAATGTAATACACCGACATAAACTTGCTCAACTGAAAATAGATAGATTTCACCCTTGATTTTCAAAGTCTGAAACTTCCTCTTTTCTGTTGAAATTCAAGAATGTTTCGCTATGCTTACGACCTCTAAATCGAGCGTGGAAATGAGCGTTTCAAAGTGCGGATTTCGGGCAATCATTCTGCTTAAAACATACTCTTTTGTTTCGGCTTTTAAGAGATAATCGGCAATGTCGTAACCCGCTTTTCGCTCCTCGTCGGTGGCGTTATTCTCCATAAAATCGAAGAGTGAAACCTCTATTCCGAGCCGCTGCATCATCTCCATTTTACCCCTCCAATAGTCGGTTGCTCCGAGGTCGGGAAAGAGTAAAACCTGCCGATTTTTCAGCACGCTCATTGCCTCTTTATTGAACGCTCCGTTCTTTCCACCCGTTGCAATCCATAGGTATTGCGGCAGAAAATGGGAGGCTATCAAAGCACTCTTTTCGCTCTCCACAAGTGCAACTGTTTGGTGGTTGTCAGCTGTCAAAAGATGCTCCCCGAAGAGGCATTGCCGCAAGTGGAATTTCTCCTTTTTCAAGAGTGAATGTACCCAAGTAATATGGTTGTGCGGCTCCTTGATTCTTCGTCCATTTTCAGGGTTGTAGAGCATCACTTTTCCTGTGCGAATACGCCCCGAAACATCGACTTGCCAAAAGACCGTTGCACCCGTCCAATGCTTCGATGAGCCGACATTGTAGCGTTGCATCAGCTCGCTTGCTGCCGACTTGCCGAGTACCGCTTTCAAGAAGTGATAAAGATGATTCTTCTCATAGTGCTGCATCGAGAGTTGCATCATCTTCGGCTCGATGAATGATGGTGGCGGTGGCTCTACTTTTGCGGGTTTTACCACTGGTCGGTAGTCATCACTGAGTTGCTCCCTTGCATCGGGATTATCTGCAAAGTACATCTTCGGCGTATAGTTATATCCGCACTTCTGTTCGTGGTTGCAGCGTCCTACATAGTCGGGAAAGCGTATCTGCTCATCGGTGTCTATGTAGCGTGCGAAACAACTTTTACGGTGGCAGTTGGGGCAGATGTGCCGCGAACTGACACCCTTGTATGGTTCTAATATGAATCGGTATCTCATTTTAATCTTGGTTTTGTTGTTACTATCCACATTTTCGCAACTTCACAAAACCAACGGTTGCAAAATGTGGATAGTAACAAGTTATTTACTGTACTCTCCGTGATTGATTTTCTTGAATAATGTTCCCAGATGGCGTTTCAACATCATCTTGAATGCGTGCTCCTTCATCCCATAACTCTCTGCCAAAGCGATACCCTCTGCGGTGGTAAACCTTTGCGGTAGATGGTGATATATAGTGCGGTGCAGCTCATTGAGTTGCTCGTTGCCTATCGAGGTCTGTACCCTTATGGCTGTGGTGCGGAAATACTCCGCGAGTTCAATGGCCCTACGCACGCTCTCGATGTCGATAGCCTCCTTGTCGCACTCTCCGCAAGTCCAGCGGGCAAGTTGGATTATCAGCGCAAATCGAATGATGTATATCTCCAACTTGCAGTATATGCCGAGCAGTGCCTCGTTACTCTCCAAATCGCACTTGCGTGCGTTGTCGTGCTGCCACGCATATAGTTCTCTTTTGGCCGCCTCACGAAAGGGGAGATGATGCGATTGCAGTTCGCCCTGCTCATTAAACTCGCACTCTTGCTCTATGAGCCTATTGATAATGCGTTGCCACTCTTGCTCCAACTCTTCGGGAGTCTCTCTGTCGCTCCATCGGCTCTTCTGCACCGATTGCGGCATTACGAATAGTATGCGGTCGATAAATCCGTTGCTCGCCCTCTCGCCTTTACCCAACTCGCCGAGAATCTTCTGCTGAATAGTCCCGACAACCGAGATATAAGGTCGCTTGATGAAGATTGAACTTTGCGAACTCTTGCGATCTGAGATTGTTGGCTTGGCATTGAATACCGACAGCCAGAACTGCTCCTCCGAGCCGTTGTTGTAGCGGTTGAAGTTCTTAAACCACGCTGATAACTCGTCCGACCATAAGCACAGCCCACGAGGATTCTGAGCGTGGATAAGGCTTAACCCTTCGGGTGTGATGTCCGACACAAGAAAACGGCTGCGCTTGGGAGGAATGGGAAATTCATCTTTACCTGCATCCAATCGCTCCTTCTTGGTCATCGACATCGTGCGTTCATACTCGGCATATTGCTCCTGATACTCCTTGTTGTGGCGATAGTCGTGTTCGATAAATGGGTGAAAAGCGAAACTCAACGGATGGCTTTTGTTTGCTCCCGGTCGCCCGATGAGTGCCATATATAGAATAGGACTCTCCACCCAACCACGCTTCACTTGTGCAAGATGCGAGTTGCCGATGCTCACCGCCAATGCCGAGAGCATAGCTGCGGCAATGTAGTCGATGGGATAGCCCTGCGATGCGTGCAACTCGGTGATGATACGCTGAATCTTGTGTGGAAAGACACTGATAGGAAACTCGCCACCTGATAGTTCAGCACCCATACGCATTGCCGCACCCATTATGCCCTCTGCTGTCAATTTACTGTTCATATCCGAGTGCATTAGAGGTTAAAGCCGCCTTTGGGTTTACGCTTTACGCCGAGGACAATCTCTGCCGCTTGCTCTTGGAGGTTAAGAGCCTGCAATGGCTTTCGTCCCGACTCAATCCATTGCATCAACTCATCTTCGTAGAAGTAGAGTTTCTTGCCACGCTTGTAGGCAGGAATCAGCCCCTTGCGTGCGAGCGTGTAGATAGTAGGTTTCGCCTTGCGTGTGATTTGGCACGCCTCGTCAATCTCGACAATGCGATGCTTGTCGATAGCGGTCTGCGGTTGTAATGCCGCCACAATCTTGTGGATTCGCTCCACCTGTTCTGTCAGATAACCCACCGCCTGCGGCAGCTTATCAAAAGTAATTTCATTTGCCATACCCGAACTATTTTTAATGTTTCGTTGGCAAAGGAAATCGGTGTTATAATGGTGAATTCACCCACCAAAATATAACTGCAAAATAACTTTTGGATGGTGGTGGGTGGTGAAAACATCTGATTTTAACTATCTTTGCATAGTAATATTTAATTTAAACCGCATATCTTATAAAATTAAACTTACAGTACCCACAAATGGGATGATTTTTATGGTTTGTAAAAATTAAGTGTCTTGAAACGAGGAGGTGAAAGGTGGTAGATCGATTTCCTTTAAATTTGAGGGACGATTACCCATAACATAAATCTTTATTTCTATTTTTTATAATTACATAGTAATGGCTGCAAATGATTTAGTATTTTTTGAGGGTATAGTATTAAATGAAGGAGCGTACTTTTATTCGTATGCAGAGGATTGTGATGAAGCAAAGAAAGAACATGATGTCAAGAATTGCTTTACAAACATTAAGAATAGAACTAGTGATTTTGTTAAAATCTCAAGTACGATATGGAAAAATGTTAATTACGACGGAGAAAAACAAGCGTTTTGCTCACTACTCCTTTTTTCATCTAAAGCCGTACCTTCTTTTATGCAAGATTTAGATGACGATTATAAAAAGAAAGAATGTCATATTGGTTATGTATTAATAATTGAAATAGAAAATTATGTAATAATTTTTAGTCGATATGCTAATGGCATAAATGAATTTAAGAACAAGTTAAAACCTATTAATGGTTCAGTTTTAACAGGGGCAATGCTTCGCGCTGATTCCCTATTTACCCAATTGAGGTTAGGCAGTATGAGCCTTAATCCTAACGCTTTACGAAATCGGAGTTTTGAGAGCAACGACTTAAATCAGTCTATGCCATTATTTGGGTTAGGACAGAGTGTGGTAAAAACTACAAGAATAAAACAATCTAATGCAGATACTGCTACAATAACACTTAGTACATCAAGAGTTGCAAAATTTGGCTCATCTAAAAGAAATATATCAGAATTGTGTATGTGGGCAGACATGGTGATAACTGGTATAAAAAATCCTGTAGATTTAAGTACAACCATGCTGAATAATTTTTCCAGACCAATAAAATGGCAGGATGAGTATGTGAATTTAAAACCAATATATCTCCTTGTTGATATTCATGAACTTACCAATATAATAGCTGAACAACAAGTAGAACTTATTTATCTGCAAGCCAAAGATAATGAAGAAGAAACTGGTGATCTGTTGAATAAGATATTAGCAAAGCATTGTGAATGTTTTGATTTACAAGAAATCGAAGCTCATACCCAATATTCTTGTAAAAGTTTTACTAGTCTTTCTATAAAAGTATCAAAAAATGGAATAAAATTAGATTGTAGTGGACGATTAAACAACCTATTCTTGCGTTATCCTAGTGGAGAAAAAGTTAGAATGACTACATTTATCAATTCTCATAAGTGTTTTTATGTGGGGTTTGAAAATGTGAAATACATATACTATGGTGCACAGCTACATGAAGATTCTAATATGAAAGAAAATTTAGATTCAATTCTTTCTATATTTGAGCCTGTTAAATCAATGGGAAGAGTTAATACAGAAAAAGGTAAAATAAAAGCAGGCTCTACTAGTTTTGATGAAGATTCTGTTTTTAGGGTCGTTGAAGATTTTTATATTCAAAAACAAGCGTCATTCTTGATATGTGATGACATGGGTAATGAATGTGCAGACCATATAGCTATATGTGGGGAAACATTATCATTTATTCATTCAAAAGCATACGGTAAAACTTCCTTATCTGCATCAAATTTTCAAGTGGTTATAGGACAAGCAATTAAAAATATCGGTAATCTTAGAAATCTTAATGTCTCTAATAAAATTGAGACATGGAGAGATAAAAAGTATGGGCAAACAGAGATTCCAATCTGCAGAAAAGGTGATATTAATGAATTTGAATCTGAATATAATAAAATATCTAAATCACCTAATGGCATAAAGGAAGTCTGTCTTGCTATAGATTTCATATCATTAAAATCACTTTCAAGTGCTTTTAATAAAATTAAAAATGATGAATCATTCAAACAAAAGAATTCAGTTGCTCAAATGATTTGGTTATTGAGTGCATTTATCTCAGCTTGTAAAGATGCTGATATGCACTGCAAGATTTTATGTAAAGAATAGAATATGAGTATTTAAAATCAATAAAATTTGAAAAGAGAATATCTTGTTATTATCAATTGATCAACGATGATATCGATCTTTCTTAAAGATGAATTGTAGAAACCATATTACGCGTCATAATACCCTGTTTATTTGTTATGATGCAGTGTTTATTATGTATAAATGATAATCGAGAAATAATTACAAAATATATTCTATCTTATTGTCTAATATGATGCGACACTCAGATTCGGTGTGCGACATCTTGCGCTCGATGGTTGAGATTTCCAAGTCGCGGAGGGCGTGAGCAAAGACATTCTTAATGAATGTGGCGGTGTGAATACGTTTTTTGCCGAATGCTTTACCGATGTTCCAGCCGAAGTGCATCAGGTCGATGCTTTTGAGTGCAGAATCAACTGATACGGGCGATACCTTGCAAGGGGTGTCACCCAAACTATACTCTGTGATGTAGCCACACAAGCGGTCTAAATCCGCCTCACTCATATAGGCAACCATTGTCTGCTTGGTATAGTCAAGAACACTCTCCAACTTCGCTTGCGATGCTCGCTCTTGCTTGGCAATAGCATTGGCACGCAAAACCTCATACTGCGATGGCTGTGGGGTGATCTCGGTAATAGCATCCTCCTCAATAGGCTCAACAATGGCAGCTGGAGTTTTGGCAACAACTGCCACCTCCTCCAACTTTTGAAACGCAGGAAAACGCATTAGGAACTTCTCCATTCGGGGTAGCAGCAACTCATTAAGCGTCATTTGCAGACTGATATAGAGTGCCGACAACACAACCACCGTTGCTAAGAATCCAACAGCTGCACTGAACTCATCATACCCCTTGACAAGCACGAACTTTCGCGCTAATACACCAAAGAGCAATATCGCTCCAAACACGAACAAATAGAGTGCAATATATTCCGTATGTCTCTTATTCATAGTCATCTTTGTTAATCGTTCTTGGGCAAAGATATATGAATAATCAACACAAAAAATGGCTCTTTTGCCTTTTGACCGCACGTGTCATAGGTTGTCCTATCGTGTCATAGAAACTCTATTTTTACACCATATTCTACATTTGAGGAAATTTTGATTATCTTTGTTACGGCTTACGACTTTAAGCGTTAAGCCAATACATATTAGTAGACATTTATTGTCGTAATCTTTCGTACTCGAACTTGGCGGTTTAGACAAAACGAAGATTCGCAATCAGATGTCCACGCAAGGTGTGTATCCTTACCACCGACATTGGCTCGGTGTGTGCGATATATCATCCGGCGTGGGCTGTCTGTGTTGCTTATTCGTTTTGTGGGCAGCCAAGGCCTGAGTACGGGATAAGTTAATGCAGTGGCCTGCGCTTTTTTTATGGACTTATCTGGTAACAAAGAGTTGTTGGATAGATATTTGGTTGCTTTCTTTGCATCCCGCACAGCACCGCCTGAGGCTCTTGATCTTGCCAAGCGGTGGGCGCACGAAATTGCTCAAACTGATAAGATTGTAATTAGCGGCTTTCACTCTCCAATCGAGCGAGCTGTGCTTGATATTCTTCTCTCTGGCGGCTGTTATGTTGTGGTCGCATTAGGGCGTTCACTATACCGCAAAATCCCAACACACCTGCAAACGGCCTATGATAGCAATAGGGTGTTGTTCGTGTCGTTCCGAGACTACTCACGCCCCTCATTCTCCAACTCTCAAATTCGTAATTGGTTCACCGCCGACCTCGCCTCGGAAGTCGTCTTTGCCCCATTCGACAACTCAAGCCAACTCTCATCATTACATTATAGCATAGCACATAGCTCGACACCTTGCAGAATATTGGAATTGTAAATCATATTTTAAATATCTTAGTTATGTCGCCTTAATTTGATAAATTTTAATTAACTTTACAATGAAATTGAGAATCTATTAACCTTAAACACAATTTATATTATGAAAAAGTGGGTTGTATTTCTATTAGGTTTAATTTCAGGAGTAGTATTAACATTGGTGACGATGGTAATTCTTGCAATGGGTGCTAATACAAACGCCAATAATAATGGAGTCACATTATTTGACCAACCTGGTGAATGTCTAAATGCAAAGGCATTTGAGGTGATGCAAGTAGTTGATAATAATCACGCATTAGCTCATGAAGTAGAATGGAATGATGTGTTAGAAAGATATATGCAAACAGGATCAGGATTATTAGTTTTAGTGACAAATGATAATGGTGAGTATTACTATGATGATCAAATTATAGAAGTTCCTCAAGGAATGTGTATGCGTCAGGTGGGTATTTACCGTTATCAAACAAGAATGGATATGGAGAAGACAGTTCCAATTGTGAAATTGATGAGTAAGTAGTATATAACCCTTGGCGCAAGTCAAGGGTTATATTTTTATTGTCAATTGACGATAATTGTCCAAAATACTGAATAACTTTGCTGCAAAACTGAAGATAACATGTCAGAAAAATTACAAAAACCTTATATAGTCTATCATTCAATAGTATCTCAAAATGGACACATTGTAGATGATTTAGCGTTAAATACTTACCCACAAGAGATAATTGCTGATTATTTTCAAATACATCAAGAATTTCAGGCAAAGGCCTTCTTGTGTGAATCTAAAATATTGCAAGATAGATACATAGTAAATGCTACCGAAGATGTATCACGCTTCGGATTGTGGCATATGGGTAGAGAGGATTACTTACCAACACATAAAAATGACTACTATGTAGTATCAATCGATACAAGCTATAGTTTAAGAAGCGATTTGTCGTACATCAATGATATAAGACTTGGGAATAGTAATCCGTATATTATTGAGGTGTTATGCAAGAATGCACCTGACGAATTTTTAGCATACTTGCAAGCCTATAACATTGCTTATATTTTTGCTGGTGATGATACCATAGACTATGCATTAGCAATGCATAAGCTAAAAACTCTGTTTGATATAGATGTACTGCTTTTAGAGGATAATGGAGAAGTTGGCATGGCATTGATTGAACAGGGATATGTTGATGAGTATAGTTTAGTAATGCCATCGCAATCAGATAGGTCTATTGTACCTGACTATTTAGCAAGAATGGCTTATGAATTTGTTGAACATCGCCAGCTGACAGGTAGCAAGTGGCTGTATATGGCGAAGGATGCTACAAATGCTATCTTTAAAAGAAATAACAACGCTAAATGTACAAGCGAAGCCGAGGTTAGTTCTCATGATTCAGAGTCGGCTATAACTATAGATAGTCCTCATGATGCATTAAAGTACGCTATTCTTAAGGAATGCAGAGCATTGGGGTATGATGCTTTCGAGGAGTATCGTGGTAAAGACTGGCGAGCTGATGTGTATGTCGAAGCGAATGACCGAAAATACGCTTTTGAAGTACAGGTAACGCCTCAGTCATTAAGAAAAACATATGAGCGTCAAGCTAAATATATCCGAGATGGTATTACATGTTGTTGGCTATTTGAGCGTGAAAGCAGGAATATGAGAGAGGAGTTTGAAGAACTGCCATTATTTAAGTTCATACAAACCCCTAATGGAGAATTTGAGGTATCATTGAAAGGTCGCAAAACCTTATCATTAATGGATTTTGTTGAGGATTTCATAAATAATCGTATTCGATTCTGTCAGCATATCAAACGCTCTCCGATCATTGATGTTAAATTTATACAAATGGATTGCCATAAGTGTGGTGCTAAAAATTATATATACAATATATGGCCTCTAATATCTACTTGTAACGCTGAACTGAATTATGATGACAACCTATGGGTATCTGATAAATTTATTTTCCACCCAGAAATTGTTGAGAAAGTTAAAGAGTATGTGAATTCAGATCGTGGGAAGCATCTTCCGATGGGAGAAATAAAAGAAAGGTATAGTGGAATGGTTGGCCATTCATATATGTCATTTGGGTGTTGTAAGTGCGATGCAATATTTGGAGATTTTTATGTACGAGAAGCGATCATAGATTCTTGGTACTATGAAGAAGATATAGTGGATCATTTAGAAATTGAAGTAAATGCATCGGAAACTATGCAAGAGGAACTTCCTCATTGGTGTCATCCAGGCGATTTAGATTTCTGTGAGTAATTATATGAGATAGCTTAGTACCATACACAATCTGCACCACTCATTGTTGAATGATGCAGATAGTATTGATGGCGTTTTCTCCCTACTTTTTTGATATTTTGTTGGTTGTTTCACGCTTTTTTGAGTTCACAAGGTCGGCATAAATCTGCGTGGTGGTAACATTCTTATGCGTTAGCATCTTCGATACGGTGTAAATATCTGTGCCTAAAGAGATTTGGATGACCGCATAGCTGTGCCTGAAGCAGTGAAAAGCAAGTAGCAAAGCAAACGATTTCGGAATAGAATAAGGCAAACGTAAACGGTTGAGAAACAACTAAAAGTGAATTTCTTGCACTATCTACTTAACGCAAGAAGTAACGGTTATGAGCAGGAGTTCAGTTACCAAATCGTTAGCTTGGCTGTTACCGAAAGTCAAGAGGTAACAAAATAATCTGCAATGGCATCACATTGCGTTGATTGTCACCATTTTGCATAGTTAAGAACGCTTATATATGGGCTAACTTTGCCACTAAAAATATAAGCGTATGAAAGTAGAAAAATTCAAGGTGTTGCTCTACCTCAAAAGGAGCGGATTAGACAAGTCGGGTAAGGCTCCCATCATGGGACGAATTACCGTAAACCGAACGATAGCGCAGTTCAGTAGCAAGCTGTCGTGTACTCCCGAATTATGGAATCCTCGCGAGAGCCGACTCAACGGCAAGAGCAAGGAGGCTGTTGAAATCAATGCAAAGATTGACAAGTTGCTGCTTGCCATAAATTCGGCATTTGATTCTCTTTTGGATCGCAAGATTGATTTTGATGCAACCGCAGTTAAAGAGGCTTTTCAAGGAAGTGTTGATACTCAAATGACACTTCTCAGACGATTGGATATTCATATTGAGGATATGCAGTCGAGAATCGGTGTTGATGTTGCCAAATCATCGATGTCAACCTATATCTATACACGCAGATATCTTGGGGAGTTTATCAAGAAGCGTCTCAAGGTTGAAGATTTGGCTTTCGGGCAGTTGAATGAGCATTTGGCATATGAGTATCAGGAGTATGTCTTGAAGGATAAAGGTCTTACAGTTGATACGGCAAGGCATTATCTGGCCATACTCAAAAAGATTTGCCGACTGGCTTTCAAAGAAGGTCATTCAGAGAAACGCTATTTCGTAAATTTCAAACTGCCAAAAGAGAATAGGAAAGCACCACGAGCATTAAGTCGTGAGGACTTTGAGAAAATTCGAGATTTGGAAATTCCGGCATCAAGAGTAACGCATAATATTGCAAGGGATTTATTTCTTTTTGCTTGCTATACAGGCGTCCCTTATGCCGATGCCGTTTCAATAACAGACGATAACATCTATACCGATGACAATGGCGCATTATGGCTGAAATATTTGCGTAAGAAAAATGAACATTTGGGACGAGTAAAACTATTGCCGGAAGCTATTGCTCTGATAGAGAAATATCGTAGTAATGAGCGCAAGGAGTTATTCCCGATGATACACCACCCTAATCTGCGAAGACATATGAAAGGACTTAGGGATTTGGCAGGTATTAAGACCGATTTGGTCTATCACATGGGGCGTCATACCTTCGGAAGTTTGATTACGCTTGAAGCAGGTGTTCCCATTGAAACAATCAGCAAAATGCTTGGGCATACAAACCTTACTACTACTCAACTTTATGCTAAGGTAACACCTAAGAAGTTGTTCGATGATATGGATATATTCATCAAGGCAACAAGTGATATGACATTAGTTTTATAACACACAAACAGTTTGAATTATGAGAAGTACATATAAACAACTATACTACATTAACCGCAGCAAAATTAAAGC
>JAGBZD010000006.1 GCA_017628395.1 Paludibacteraceae bacterium
AAAGTGCATTTCTTTGATGCTCTTGTCGGATATTTCCGAGCATCGGGATATTTCCGTATTAGAAAGTTTATACAACAAACTCCCAAGATTCGCATTTTGGTTGGTATCAATGTGGACAAACTCACTTATCGAGCAAATCAGCAGGGTCTGCTTTTTAACCCTAATGCAGAACAATCTCAAGAAGAGTTCTTCAATGATATTAAGCGTAATATACAAGAGGCGAGATACGATAAAGAGGTCGAGGATGGAATGTACCAGTTTATAGAGGATATTGTTACCGGCAGAATAACTATGCGCATCCATCCTAAGCAAAATATTCATGCCAAGATATACATCTTCCGCGAAGAGGTGTATCATCCTCATGGCTATGGTTCTGTTATCACAGGTTCTAGCAATTTAACTGAGGCTGGACTTGAAAAGAATTTCGAGTTCAATGTGGAATTACGCTATGATGACGACATACAGTTTGCAACCGAAACATTTGAAAAACTATGGGAAGAGTCTGTGGAGATAGACATAACTCATATAGATAAGATTAAGAACGATTCGTATCTTAATCCAAACTTTACCCCTTACGAGGTTTATCTAAAATTCTTATTAGAGTACTTTGGAAAGAGTATTGACTTTGACCCTAACTCTGTATCCGATTTGCCTACGGGATATAAAAAATTATCCTACCAAATAGATGCTGTTAATGACGGATATGCCAAGATGATGAAACACAATGGATTTTTCCTTTCCGATGTTGTCGGATTGGGAAAAACAGTCGTTTCTGCACTTATAGCTAAGAAATTCTTTTTCTCGAATGGATTTCCGACCCATCGTTCTCATATTTTGGTTATTGTCCCTCCCGCTATGAAAGATAATTGGGAAGAGACTCTTACGGAATTCAAATTAGATAATTTCAAAATCATAACTAACGGAAGCCTCCATAAAGTTAAGAATCCCGAACTATATGACCTAATTATAGTTGATGAGGCACACAAGTTTAGAAGTGATACAGCATCAATGTATAATGAATTGCAGAAGTTGTGTAAGACCAAAACCAAGCGATATGATGGTAGCTTGCATGATAAAAAGGTTATACTTGTGTCTGCTACGCCACTTAACAATAGACCAGAGGATATTGCCAATCTTGTATATCTTTTCCAAGACTCAAAAGATAGTACCTTGGAAGAAGGTAATTTGCAGCGTTTCTTCCGTGAACATATTGATAGATATAACAAACTGAAAAAACAAAAGGACTTAACTCTTATCGCTGACGAAGTTAAGGCAATCTATGAGAGAATTCGTATCAAGGTTGTGGAACCATTAACTGTACGACGAACTCGTACAGACTTAATGGAGAATGATGCATATCGCAAAGATTTGGAGGAACAGAACATTCATTTCCCTGATGTAAAATCTCCTCGCAAGATATATTATCAATTGGATATAGAGTTGGAGACTTTGTACGATAAGACTATAATGTATCTTAGTGACAATATAAACGGACTTAAATATTACAGATACCAGGCGATAAAATATTTAAAGTCTGCTAAGAAGAGCAAGTATAAAAAGGCTGATATGATTTCTATACAATTGGCAGGCATTATGAAGACACTGCTTGTCAAGCGAATAGATAGCAGTTTCTATGCTTTCAAGCAATCATTGCGTCGATATTATGAGGCCAACAAGGTGATGCTTGACATGTTTGCCAATGGCACTATATACATTGCTCCCAATTTGAAAGTCAATGAGTTCCTTAGTGAAGGGAAGGAAGATGAGTTGATAAAGTTGATTGAGGAAGCAAGATATACCGACCCAACAATAGAAGTTTGTACGCCAGATGACTTTGAAGATGGTTTCGAAGACGGCATTAAGGCTGATAATGAGATATTGAAAGAGTTGGTTTCTATGTGGGATGCTGTTAATGCCGATCCTAAGTTAGATATATTTATTCAATATATTAAAGATACGTTATTGGATAAAACCATTAACCATGAAGGGAAATTAGTTATATTCTCAGAATCAAAAGAGACCACCAAATATCTCTATGACGCTCTAAAAAGTCATGGTTTTGACAAGATTATGACTGTACAGAGCGACAACAGAGATACACAAATGCTGCTCTTGAAGGAGAACTTCGATGCAAACTACAAGGGGGAAAAGAAAAACAATTATAACATCGTTATCTCTACCGAGGTACTTGCCGAAGGAGTAAACCTCCATCGTGCCAATGTTATCGTAAACTATGACACACCTTGGAACTCTACAAGGCTTATGCAGCGTATCGGTCGTGTGAATCGTATCGGCAGCACTGCCAAAGAGGTATATATTTTCAATTTCTTCCCTACATCAAAAGTTAATGATGACATTGAGTTGGAGAAGAAGGCGAAAATGAAACTCTTTGCTTTCCATGCAGCATTGGGCGAAGACAGTCAGATATATTCTACTGATGAGAATCCTGAGAGCTTCGGTTTGTTTGATAAGGATGTAGATGAGGAACGTGATGAGAAATTGCGCTACCTGATGTGGCTCCGACAATTGAAACAAGATGACCCTGATTTGATTAAGCGAATCAGTAAACTGCCATTGAGAGCTCGCACAGGTCGCAAGAGTAAGTTTATACCAGGAAGTACCATTGTGTTTATCCGCAATAAGCGACGTGATGCTTTCACATTCGTGCGAGATGACGGCAGCATAGAGGAACTTACATTCTTAGAAGCAGTAAAAGAGTTTGAAGCCCGTATTGACGAAAAGTCCATACCGCTACACGATATGCACCACGAGCAAGTAAAAGCGGCACTTGACGCTTTTGTTACACAAGAGGATGAGACTAAAGCAACAAAGCAGAAGGTTAACCCAGCACAAGGTCCTAATGAAAAGAAGGCAATTGCTTATCTTGATGGCTTTGTAAGTATTCCCAACATTACAGAACAGGAACTTGAATTGATTAATAAAGCAAAACGAGCTATTACAACGGG
>JAGBZD010000050.1 GCA_017628395.1 Paludibacteraceae bacterium
AAAAATTAGTTTTTACTTATTATATGTCAGTTCTATGGGTTTTATTAAAAAAAAAGACCTAATTCTGCACGAATTAAGTCTTTGTTGTGCTATTGAGCAAACTTATACAACTTCCTTATTGTCATAATGCTTGTACCTGTGCAGTATTGCTCCATCTCCACCACTTGTCGCTCATAAAGTTGCTTATCAGTCGAAACTCTTGCCAATATTACAACAACGGTCAAAATTTATGTAACTATCGAATGCTATGGTGAGTATAAGCGTAATATTTTAATTTATCAATGGTTTGAGTATATATTTATAAACAAATCACCCACGAGTGGATTTCTCGTGGGTGATACAATGAATAGGTTCTGACATTAGAAGTCGTAGCCAACAATTGCATCAGCGTACTCATTCCAATTTGTTGTACTCTTATACGCCTCTACCGATGCGGCAGGAACATAAATATAGCAGTAAAGCTTTACGGGATTCCAAATATGATTATAACGCCAGAATACGTAATTACCAAGTGTTGGCGGTGTTGTAGCCTTGCAATATACACTTGTTAGGCTGTCGCAACCCCAGAATGCCTCATCTCCAATCGTCGTTACGCTATCGGGGATTGTAACACTTGTTAGGCTGTTGCAACCACAGAATGCGTCCTCTCCAATCGTCGTTACGCTATCGGGGATTGTTAAATTTATAAGATTACTGCAACCATAAAATGCGTTGTTCCCAATTATTTTTACGCTACTAGGGATTGTAACACTTTCAAGATTTACACAGTCACTAAAGGCTCTTGCGGGTATAATTGTGCCGTCACCATAGTATACAACCTTACCTATGCCATTATTATACTCATTACTTATAGCATAGAAATTGACGTCTGCAATATTGCCGTCTGTAGTAGTATAGTTTATAGTCGCCGTTTGATTAAAATCATATCCTTCTATGTTTTCACTAAAATCATGCCAAGCGTTTGCCATTTTATATAGGCGTACAGATTCAGTTGGAACATAGATTGAGGTAGAAATAAAAAGATCAGACATCTCATCTCCATTAATATTAGGAGGTGTCAAGGCTTTACAGTATATAGCATATGGTCTAAAAAATGCTTCAGAGTCAATTGACGCAACACTTTTGCCAATAACAATAGTTTTTAGACCACTATCTTTAAATGTCCACTGGTTAATCGATGTTACGCCATCTCCGATAAGTGCACTTGTTAGGTTATAGCAACTTTGAAATGCAGATCCTCCTATTGTATTTACTTTATCTGGGATAACAATATTTGTTATACTATAGCATTCTCGAAATGCATTAGCTCCAATACTGGTTACATTCTCTGGGATTATTATACTTTCAATGTCTATACAATGATAGAAAGCCTCAACTCCAATAGAGGTTATACTTTTACCCATCGTGATATTTTTAAGAGACATACATTTAGAGAATGCTTTATCTCCAATCATTGTTACGCCATTACCAATAGTAACACGTTCAAGTCGTCCGAGTCCTTCAAAAGCATATTTACCAATAGTCGTTACATTATCACCAATAACCACCTCTGAAAAGCCCGCACCCCAGAAACCGCTAGTATAGCTAGAAGCGCGATCTTCCCAATATTTTCTATCTGGTATATCGCAATAAACGGAGAGTTTACCTGTGCATCCCTGAAATGCTTTCAGTTCAATTGATAAAACCCCCTTGCCAATAGTTGTATCTTTTAGACTATTACAATCGCGAAATGCGCCATCTCCGATTATTGTCACACCATCTCCAATGATGATATTCTCAAGACCATTACAACCATCAAATGCATAATTTCCAATCGTAGTTACGCTATCGGGGATAGTGATACTTGTAAGGCTGTCGCAAATAGAGAATGCTTTATCTCCAATCGTAGTTACGCTATCACCGATAGTAACACTTGTCAGGCTGCGGCAAGCCCAGAATGCATAATTTCCAATGGTCGTTACACTATCGCCAATAGTGACTTTCGTAAACTTTGATCCTCCGAAAGGGCTACTATCGGAATCTGAAGATGGATTAGGAATATTGCTATTAATAATCAATTCTCCTGTACACTCTTGAAACGCTTGATTCCCGAACTCAATTACACTATGAGGAATTGTTATACGCATTAAATTACTGCAACCACAGAATGCGCTATCACCAATTGTAGTAATACCATCTGGTATGTCAAACAATGTTAAATTCTCACAATAACAAAAGGCTTGTATAGGGATAGTGGTAACTGCTCCTGAAAAAATCAACCTACCTTCGCTCGTAGTAGCATCAAATCTATTCTCAATGAACTCTCCTCCGAACCCATCTGTAGTTAAAGGATAAATAGGTTTACCGTCGTTAGTTTTGTATGAGAATTCGTAAATGTTTCCACGCTGGTAGATATTTATAACCTGCAACTCTTCGTTATCCTTACCTATAAGCTTTATGGTGCCACTACGCTCGGCTTCGCCCTCATTAGGAGTGGCATTAAATATCAACTTGTCGGTACGAAGTGCTCGCGTCTCAACATACGATAGCCAAGATGTCGAATCGGCAGAGATCTCTACCTCGTATTCAAGGTTAGTGGTAACAGCAACCTCGAAGTTGCCACCCATATTACTTATCGAGTATTGGTTTTTTAGCTCTAAGACTGCATCACCACCCTTTTGGCGGATAACAAAGCTCGCTACATCATTGCCCTTAGCATTTTGAAGATTGATAGTTGCCGAACGCTCCTTAACATCATCGTTGATAGCGATGTCAAATGTCAAGCTCTCACTACGCATAGATCGAGTCTCAACAATAGATATCCACGATTTAGCCTCTTCGGGGATAGAGGTTGTGAAGTCGATATCGGTAGAGAGATTAACTTCGAGTTCTCCACCCTCAGCATTAACAATATACTCTTCATCAACCTCAATCGTTCCTTCGTACTCCTTCTGCTTGAAGCTTATGCTCTGCAACACCTTACCATCTGCGCCTTTAAGTTCAACTGTTGCACTACGCTCATCGAACAATGTGTTCTCAGCAACAATAAACGTCAGTGTCTCTTCGCGGATTACCGTACGAGTGTCGGCAATGCTCAACCACGCCATAGCCTCTTCGGGAATCTCAACCATATATTCAAGGTTGGTAGTTACCTTAACCTCGACCTTGCCACCCGCAGCCTCGACAATATAGCTGCCTTCACCATCAGTCTCAAAGACCTTTTCTACCGCCTTCTGCCTAAAGTTAATACTCTGCAATACTTCGCCAT
Source organism: Paludibacteraceae bacterium (assembly GCA_017628395.1). Classification (GTDB taxonomy): domain Bacteria; phylum Bacteroidota; class Bacteroidia; order Bacteroidales; family Paludibacteraceae; genus Colicola. The sequence goes on from JAGBZD010000050.1 coordinate 3,248, forward strand.
TTGCGCCTTTAAGTTTAACTGCTGTACTACGCTCATCAAACGATGTGTTCTCAGCAACAATAAACGTCAGTGTCTCTTCGCGGATTACCGTACGAGTGTCGGCAATGCTCAACCACGCCATAGCCTCTTCGGGAATCTCAACCGTATATTCAAGGTTAGTTGTCACCTTTACCTCGACCTTGCCACCAACAGCCTCAACAACGTAGTTGCCCTCGCCGTCGGTATCAAATACCTTCTCCTCACCTTTCTGCTTGAAGCTTATGCTCTGCAATACCTTACCGTCTGCACCTTTGAGCTCGACCGTTGCGCTGCGCTCGTCGAACGACGTATTCTTAGCAACTGTAAATGTCAGAGTCTCCTCGCGTACGGCGCGTGTATCAGCTACACTTAACCAAGATGACGCATCATCGGGTATAATGACATCATACTCGAGATTGGTGGTTACTTTAACAGAAACTATGCAGCCTTCTGCTTCTACAATATAGTTACCATCACTGTCTATATTAAAAGTACTATTAGCATCCTGTGTTAGGCTGATGATTACTTGGCTATCAACTCCATATGTGATTATGATTTGAGATGTTCGCTCTTCACCAGTTATATTTTCGTCTACACTAATGGAGATTATTTGATTCTCTTGATTGCCAGAATTAGGGCTGATGTTAATCCAATCTTCGTTCTCGTTAGCTGTCCACGAGCAGTTAGAAATAAAACTGAATGTTAGTTTGCCACCTGCATAACCAATAGTAGGATTTAAGTTCGTTCCCTCCGCAAAGGTAAACGATGGGGTAGCTGTTTCATTAATACCGCTTTGCTCACACGAAATAAGAGTAAACATTACGATTAATAGTGTAAATAGCTTTTTCATATTATAAGGAATTTAGATTATCGATTTAATGATATCAACTTCTAAAGGGGTTATATTTACCCATTTGTGATATACATATGAGAATTTCTGTGGAATAAAGCAAATGTCTTTATACTTATCCCAAAATAGTTTACTAACATTTTCGATAGTGGGGACTGGACACTCAAAACATTCTTCGAAATATATGATGGGGTTACCTAGCTCATTACAGATATATTTATACCTAATATCGCTATAAAATTCATTCTGTTCCTCGGCAGAAGCTAACTTTATTGTTAACTGTTCAATAGAAGAACATGTTCTAATCCAAAACACATGGTTATTATCTTCGATGATATCTTGAAACACATACTGAATATACTCCTGTGATATTGGCTTATCATCACTATTTTTAATTTTATACGCCTGAATTAGATATGGTATAGTAATACCTTCCTGAATAATATCGTTTTCAATTAAGACTTTAATAAGTCGTTCAACGAAATGTGTTTTCATAGTTATAATCACATATTACTACCCAGCACCCCAATAGTGATTTATACAAACAAAGAAAGCGTGGCGCTGAAAACTTATTTTAACTGAACAGGTCGTAGGAATAACCTTAGTGAATATAATAAGCAACAGCCCACGCCATACCTAAATACAAGATATGACGCAAGAAGATGTCCGCTCATTCTTTTCACTGTTTGAATTTCATACGTTCGTTCAGCAAGAAAAAACTTACACTTTCCGCGTAATTAATATGTCTCTACAAATGTAGTAAATATTTTCGCTCAGTGTACTATTTAGGATATCTTTTTTGCTGCTGCTATATAAAATTAGGTGTGTCTAACCTCTTTTTCGAGGTGCAAAGTTGAGGTTATCTTTCTAAAAAATCAATGTTGAAACAAAACTTTGTTATTTACAAATTGGGATAAATTTTACCTATCATCAAAAAAAAATGCAAAAAAGTTGAAAAACTTTATAGCGGTTCAAACCGCTATATATCAACATATTAAACATTATCACACTCTCTTAATACAAAAAAATATCACTTTTTTCTCAAAAAATAAAAATAATTCCTAAAAAGCGGAATATACATATTAGAATTGTTTTTCAAAAGGAGAAAAGCAATAGATTTATTTTAATAATTAGAACCTCACGATGTATAGGTTAATCGTTTTAATGCTATGGCAAATATCAACAGAAAGCATTTTGTGGAGATTCCAAATCTCGATGGTTATCTAATTAACAAAAAGGGGGATGTGTATAGCGAGAAGAGTGGTAAGCTCTTGAAGGCAAACAATGGAACTATTGAGTTCTATGTGGATGGCAGAAAAAAGAAATTTAATGTAGCACATCTGGTGTTGCTAACATTCAGGGGCAATCCCGACAATGCAAGTCGTGTTCGCTACAAAAATGGAGATAGAAATGATTCCTCACTTGGAAATGTTGAGTGGTCGACACCAACGAAGCATAGAGCAACATCCCCAAAGTCTGATTGTGTAACGACGTCACAACGCCAAAAGGAGATTTCTGCCGAGATTAAGGCATTGGAAAAACAAATGAAGAAGTTGAAGCGAGAGAAGGCGACATTGAGTAAGACCAACGAGATGGCAACCACAGTAAAGAACAATCTCTCATCTATTGTTGAGGGCGTTGTTAAGGGTGAGAATACTTCTGTGCTGACGAAGCAATTGTTAGGCAAGAAGTTATCGCGAGAGGAGTTGTCAAAACATATTGAAAAGCAATGTGGTGTATCGCTAAATGATATAGTGTGTATCGCCAAATTGAATAAGACAAAACCAAATATTGTGGAGGCAACAGTTCGCCTACAAAAGAATAGCAAACTTAAGGATGTAGTATTTAATAATGTAAAGTAAATTAGTGTTTAACATATATAAAATGAGTAAGTATGAGTAACAATATTAAGAGAATTGAGAAGAAGTATGATTTGATGGTTAATGGAATGCCTATTTCAAACATAGAAGACACATTGATTGAGTATTGGAACAATAATATGAGTAATTATGGTGGGGAATCCTTTGAAATAGATATTGTTGGCAATAGTAAATGGGAGCGACTATTAGAAAAAACGGAGTGTGAGTATATTGATATTGTAATGTATGGGTACGAATATGACGATGACGAATATGATGATTGCGAAGAGGAGTATGATGATGCAATCACTCTAAAAGGAGAGAATGGATGGTATGAATCGTATGATAAAGATATGTTACTTCGTGATGCTTTGGAGGATTTTATTACTAATTTAGAATAGTGTGTAATATCGTGAGATTATGAAACATCTTTGAAAAGTCTTGACCTGCACGGTTGAGACTTTTTTATTGACACTTCCCCATATAGATAATGATAACAAACTCTATCAACCTCTCTTTATCACACTGTTTTTGGAGGAAGGTGCAACCCTCGCAAGCATAAAACAATATATCCATCAAATAGTAGTGTCGTGTAAGTTGTTGGATATCAATGGTGTTTATAAAACAATCTCTCTTTTACGTTGCTTTTGTTGAGTAAATCTTTGTGTTAAACTGTTGTAAATCTGATTGTTTTTTGAGATTTTCTTTAAGTTTTTAAGGATTTTTTGAGAAAAACTACCAAAAAATCAAGGAAAATTACTCTGAAAATTTAGTGATAAATAAAATAAAAACAATGAATATTATGGATGAAAATAAAGTAACGAAGTTGCCTGCATTTAACCATATTAAAGTATTGCAGGATGGTAATTATGGTTGCACATTAGTTGCTGCCAATAGAATTTATAATGGTGTATATACACAAAACTGGGAATGCATTGAGAAACTCCATCTGGTTGAGGTGGATGCATACGGTAATTATGATTATACTCTTATTGATAAACTTTCCCCAATGCCTGATGCAGACGATATAACAATAGATGATAATGAAGGATATGCAAAGGAATTACTGTTGAATTTTGAAGATGATACCATACCTATTTCAGAGCAAAACCCCAAAGCACTATTTATGTCACAATACCAAAATGGGGATATTACGCTAACATTAGAAAACACATTGATACCATACAAATATTTCTCGATAGCATTTATAGAGAATATCTTTGATAAAATTTATAGGTGTAACTGTGGAAAAACTTTTGCAGCAGGCAGAATATGTTGGAGTAGAGTAGAGAAGGTATTTGGCATAGACTTAATCACGAATAACTCTCCATTTGACATAGCATTGAAACAGGTGATAAAAGAATATATCTCATTTGAGAATATTGCCATAGATGAAGTAGAAAAGAAATATCCTGATTTAGATGCATTGGACTTTGATTATGATTTGCGTATTTTTGAGGAAATGGAAACACTAGATGATGCTTTCCGACTAGAAATTGCTAACGGAGCATATGACATATGCTATTTAGCATATATAAAGTATTTGAGAGATAATTGCCCTGACTCATATGATGACACATTGAAACGTTAATCTCCGTAAGATTCATCATAACTCTGTAACCCTTCTTAGTGTTTTCATTAAGAAGGGTTTATTGTAACTATACACTTAACTATATATCCAGTCTTTATTACTTTAAAAAAAGAGAAAGAAGATAAAAATAATATAAGAACATATAGTTGGGAACAATTACACATATATACCTGGCAATAAACACAATAGATAATTGGCATTGCCTGACCCAACAAGGTGATTTATATAGTGAAGTAGTCAAGGATACCCATATACCCAGAGATGCCATTAAACCCACTTTTCAGTCATTTTTCAGCATTAAAAATGAAACATCATACATCTATGGTGGCAAAGA
>JAGBZD010000051.1 GCA_017628395.1 Paludibacteraceae bacterium
GCGCGCCATCATTGCGCGTGCCTCAGAAATATTTAACAAAAATTAAAACGGCATTATATCAATAACATAAATTATAAACACTTTAACCAAAAATTACCAAATATTTCAAGGATATTTATTTTATCAACAACTTAAACAACTTAATCCAACAACATTGCGCGGCAATCAACTCCCTGCCGCGCTCGCGGGTTATATAGCTAAATTAAAACGGCATTATATCAATAATTTATTTAAGACAATTAGGGTCAATTATGTTGTCAATTATTGTCAATTTTTTAACAAAAATACTAAAAAATCTGGTTGTATATTTATTTTTCAACTCATAAGAATGCAGCACGCTGCATTGGTGAGTTGAAAAACTAGATCAAATCTATAAATAATTCATTAGTCAGTTAATTTTACCATAATAGTTTGGACGGAGGAAGCGGGGAGCTTCACCTTGGCATAGTGGTTGCCGAGTTGAATTGGCAGGGTGGTCTCGGGACCCATGTTGAGGATATTGATAGCATAGGAGCCATCGGTTTTCTCTACGGCGCAGAGGAAGATGTCCTGAGTCTCGCAGTCGGAACCCGTCTTCATCGTAGCAGGGTACTCCACTTGCAATGCTACATCGCCTGGACGCATGGAGCGTGAGAACTGCTTGAGTACATAATAATAAGGTGTGTAATAAATAACATCATTTTGATAATCAATCATCACTTGCGCACCGGCGAAGTTGTTCACATGGTTAGGTCCGCCAATAGAGTCGAGCACGATATTCCAATCGCAGTAGCCTGTGAGCCAGTGGTTGGTACCATCGATGATGTACTGCGCATAGCGGAAGACAGGCGAATACTTAGGGTGTGTGCCACCTGCCCAGCGGGTGGAGTATGCCCAGTCGGTGGCAATCTTATCCCACCAGAAGGCATCGTTATTGAACCAGCCCGACTCTTGGAAGCCGACAGGTTCGGTCACGCCGTCCCATGGTGGGCAACCGAGGTTGTCGATACAGCCCTCGGAGTGGAAGATGGTCTTATTAGGATACTTGGCATGTACCTCCTCAAGTGTCTCGGGGAAGCAACCGATGGTGCTGCCATACCAGTGCACTGCCATGCCAGTGGTGTATTGATTAGCAAGCGAGTCTTGGTAGATAGCATCGGCATAAGGCATCATCTCGAAGATGTTTTGGTCGAAACCATAGATGGCCACATCGCCGTGTCCACGGCTGATGAGCGTAGGAGCGAGGTAGTTCTTGATGAACTCGGTCTCGACTTGTGGAGAGAAATCCATGCTCTCCCAACCGCCATCATTGCCCATAGGTTCGTTGACTGGGGTCACCGACCAGATATTGACACCTTCGGCCTTCCATGCCTCGATGTAAGCCGCGATATAGTTGGCATATGCTTGGTAGTACTTAGGCAGCAGCGCACCGCCACGGGCTACGCCGTTCTCGCGCTCGTAGTACTTCTTGTTGTCCTTCATCCATGCAGGCGCTGTCCATGTGTTCGCCATGATGCGATAGGTGTTGTCGGTTTGGGATTGCTTGATATTCCAGACATCCTTCATGAGGTGGTAGAGGTCGTATTGCTCGTTCTTCACCTGTGGGTACTGAGCCACGCCAAACCCTTCCTTATCTCTATCAAGAGAGAAGAACTGCATGGCAGTATCACCATCAACCTCAGTAAGCGCATACTTGCCCTCAACCGAGAAGTCCGAAGAACCAATTTGTGTGCGCACTACGGAGAAATTAGCACCCTCTTCTGAGAACAACTCATGCAACACGCTCTGTCGTTGTTCATCCGTAAGACACGCCAATACAAAAGCAGAAGATTCGGTCAATGAACCACCATAGCCATCAATCGTTTGTTTCTTCTCATTGATATCAATGGTAACTGCGTTATCCACCTCTCCTTTATGGAAAATAACACTTTCCTGCTCTGCGAACTTATCACCCGCAGCAGAGGTGAGCCACACTTGTGTGGAAGATATGTCTTTTGCACAAGAAGACATGCATATTGCGCATGCTAAATATAAAAATGTTCTTTTCATAATTCTACTACTATTTGTTGGATTTCGCCATCGCGGGCGAAGATGTGTTTGCTTTGTTCTTCGGTCAGCGTAAGGCCAGCACCATTGGTTGTCTTACGATAAATAATCTCTGTACCACAATATGTGAAACGCAATTCGCCATCACGGAAGTCTGCATCAGTAAGCATGGTAGGACAGAAGGTAATCTGTCCGTTTTGCACCTGTACGCCCAACTCGAAGAAACGGGAAATGATATCCTCCTTGACCTGTCCTGTCATGCCCGGTTGCTGAACGCCCGCCATAGACGGTGTATGCGAGTAGGCATCGAATGGGAAAGACCCATACTCAGCAGGGGTCTTGTGGGAGCCGATGCCTTCGCGAATCGCATGGTAATGGGCGCGCAAGCGCTCCAATGCAGTTTGTCCGGCTTCCGGCGTCAGGATACCTATATTGCCGATACATTCGCCTACGGCGAGGAGGAGTTTGCTGACCATATGCCAGTAGATACAACCCAGACCTTCGTACTTATAGAAGGTGCCCGAACGACCTGTGAAAGCATGATGATTAAAGAGTTGCTCATAGAGGTCAAGGAGTTGTTGGGTTTCTTCTTCCGTGATCTGCAACGCCGAGCGCTGAATAGCACGCAAGAGGAAATCAGCATTATTGAAGTCCGCAGAGAAATGTACCCCACCCTGACAATCCTGCGTGAGAATATCTGTGGCATTGTTTGCCAATAGGCGTTGTACGATAGGCAATTGCACTGCATCGGCAGGTAGATTGTTCATATCCAAGAAAGACGCGCGCTTGCGTGCGGGATAGAGCATATAGCTGCGTTGGTCTTCGCGGTAAAGTGCAGACTGGCGCATAGCATCCAACAAGTCGGCTGCTTGTTCTGTATTCAAACGGCGAGACGACAACACCGCTACCTGACCCTCTAACATCTCATAGAGATGGCTAATGGTGATAGTGCCTTTGTCAAATTTCACCAGATTATAGGCATGGTACAAACCATCTTCGCGCTGGTTGACATCAATAGACTGGTCGATGAAATCGAGCGTCATAATGAGGAACTGGCAAATGAGCGATGCGTCCATCTCTACTTTCTTGCCAGAGTGACCTGCATAGACAGCATTGCGGTATGCCTCGCCTGCACGCCCCACTTGGTCGGTGAAAGTGCGGCGGGTGTGGTCGGTGAAGGAGATTGGTTGGTCTGCTTGCTCTGGCAAGTGATTGACCATA
>JAGBZD010000052.1 GCA_017628395.1 Paludibacteraceae bacterium
CAATAGAGCCAATCTCTGCCTCACGTAGTTTTGCTCGCACCTCCTCCGAAGAACACATATATACGCCTTCGGTATCGCCACGCTGGAATACGGCAAGTGTGTCAATGTCGTTGAGTCTAAAGTTCTTTATATACTCCCAGCCTTGCGTTGCCTCAAGATAGAGCATACAAGCATCTAAACGACGAATATAGCCTGTGCCTCTCTGCATCTCGAGCGAATGTCGCACCCTCGCAATATTGGCCTTTGGGAACTTATTTGTAGCATATATTACAGCCTTACCTATCTTGGTACGTGCCATCTCCTCGCTATATATAAACGACATATTCATTATGCGATTATACATTTCGAGCCTTGCCTCTCTGGGATCCAATACCTCTATGCCGCTGCCATACGATAACAGCTTGCCATATAGTTCCGCTGTAGGAGCTACGAAATACTCAAAATCTGCATACTTGTCCGTTGCCTCTACCTCTCGCTGCGATGTGTGTAACGGTTGCGAGCGCATAGACTCTACACTTGCTCGCTTGACACGAATACGGATTGTGACCTTGTCCTCTGAAAACTGCTTCATAATAGTTGTGTTTTATAGGTTAATAAATTCTCACTTGTTTTACCTCATCATCCCACTAAAAGATGACGCATTTTACAAAGTGCCCTATATATATAATACGAATAAGCCCCTTTCAACAAGGACGAAATTAGTCGAAATTTGTGTCATGTTTGCATATTTTCTAATTACATATCGTTGATATTCAGTGAACAATGATGACTTTATGCAATATGCAAGTTTTTTATATCGAGTTTCCACACTACGACACTATTCAGGATAGATGGAGAGGCTGGACATAAACAAAAATCGTTGAAAAGTGAGGAACTTTCCAACGATTCTTATCTATTCTCTTAACTCGGATATCTGCATCTATAATATCCGTGTTCGAGTATGTTTCAGTTGGATAATATTCCCGATATAATCTGCGGTTTTAACGCTTGAAATAGGCGCACACAGAACACCTTCAAAGCGTTTTACGCCCTGAACTCGACCAATAGTCGTAAGCAATATGTGCATTCTGCTCTGCTGCATTTTAGTTTCTGTTTTGTCCCATATCGGGAATGCAAAGATAGTGATTTGGAACGCTATTTCCAAAGATTTTACGCACTAATCTCCAGACAATTAAGCTATATACTAAAGTATATACTTTCTGGTATTTGGGGGAATGATTATGGCCTTCATTTATTTGTACAACTCATGGCGTTTGAGTTTGTTTTCGTCTTCGATCATTCGGCTCATATCTGAATCAGGCGCGACAACTTCATACTCAAATGCTTTTTCAAAAGCACATCTTCCAGCATCCGTCATCAAGCCTCGGTTTTCAAGGTCCATACATCTATCCAAATTCAGTTGAGTCCAGTGGCTTTTATGGCGGCGAGGTGAAAGGCGTTGAACTAATCGACCATCCGTGAGGCGTTTGAGAGTGGAATCTATCCAGCCGAAGCACAGAGCCTCTTCCACAACTTCGATGTATGGAATGGCCGACCATTCGGGGCATTTGCTACGATAGGTTACCACCCAACAACACTTCTCCTTGCAATGGTTATCCATAAGCCATTGTCGAAGCTCGGAGCGGTCCTTAAAATGGAGTAGATTGATTATTTCCATAGTGCCATATATATGATACAAATATAGCAAGAATTTCAATAAAGTGAACGAATAAATAGGCTCCGAAGTAAGGGGTTGCCTAAAATTATCAACCTATCATAAAATATACATAAACAGCTCATAATCTCTATTATATGATAGTTTGAGCGTGGTTTGCGTTTTTGCAAAATGACTTCTGATGCGGGGTTGTATTTGTATAAAGGGTTATGATTTCTGAGTCTGAAATTTTGAGAATTATTTTGTGCGATTTATGGGCGATAAAAACGCAGAAATCTTTGTACAAAACGAGTACACACAATGTTTTCTTCTGGACATAGTAAACATTGTAATTATCGTATAATCAACACGATATAAAGCATTAGGCAAATCAACATTAGATTACGAACTGTTCGGAAAAAATCACAAATAAACACTGTTGTTCCCGCTGTTCATAATTTCGACCTCAGAACATGTACAGAGAAAAGCTATCTCACAGAGCCAATTTGTGTTGATTAGTTTATACTATTATCGTTCTTGTGGTCAATGCTATATAACTTCTCAAAAGGTAATCTTTTAATACTCAAGCGACTACACGAAAGCGGACAGAGAAGAGATGACATTTCAGAAGGGTAATTTATTTGTGCAGTTTAGAGCCTTTTATATCAAAGAGTTTACAAGATAGAAAGAAGTGACAAACAAATTGCCACATAAATCTGCCAAAATGGCATCGAGTTATGCCGACAACTGCCATTTCAAAGCATTATCATTGCACGGCAAATTATTTGCAGTAGAGAGTTTTGCTAACTCAAACAGAGTATAGACAGCGTGAAGCCGGCTGTTTAATTCGGTGAGTAAAAACATTCGAACATATGGCGGTAAATAAACCTTATGGCGATGGGCGTCGCATAGGCGCAGTTAAGAATCGTACACAAGTGCTAAATCCTCAAACTGGGGTATGGACAAAGAGAGATTCTGAAACTGGTCGCTTTATGGATGGCAAAAAGGATGGCACACCATTCAAAGGGGTAACAAAAGAGAAGTAAACCCTATTTGCCATAGTGAAACGCAATGAGCCTACCTTGCAAATGTGAGGTAGGCTCTTCTTTATTTTTGGTGATAGACGTAAGAGCGTGAATACATAGCGTGCAGCCGGCGATATGGGATTCGAATGGTTGTGTGTCGATGTGGTAGTATATGTATATAGAAGGATATATTTTGTTTTTTGATATACTGAGGAAATAGGCCTCCTATATATGTTCCCTTTAATCCCATCTTATCCCAGCATCTCTTTGTTTCCTAAAAACAGATCAGACGCCGCAGGCGGATGCCCCCAATCCTTTTGTTTCTTTTTTGAATACCTTTTTTCTTTGCTTCAAAGAAAAAAGTATTAGTGTATGTATTACTGTCTTATACTATATTCTTATACTCATTGTACATTTCAGCAAATCGATGTACAAGCAATTTGCTCAAAATGACACATCTTTTGCTCATATCAGCAAATACCAAAATCTTCCATCCCCAGCTCTTCTTCAAACCTTTTCCCCAAACATCCTCTACTCTTAAAGTGATAATCGATTAGAAACACGGCAAGGGATAACACCCAGCCATAAAAACAAAAAGGTATGAAAAAACTATTTTATGAGACAAAGGAGTTCCTTAAGGAGAAGGTAGAGAAAATTGAGAGCGAAATCCTTGCTCTCACAGACGACGGTACGGCTTGCTGCGTATCCGATGATAAGGGTGCGTATCTTACAAAACTTATTGAGGAGCGTAAGGATACCTTGGATGCATTGTTCCAGGCGACACCAAATGAGGTTATGCGTATGGATAAACTGAACGACCAGTTGAAAGCTATCACACACCAGATGCACGAGCGAGTGGCGATTGTAAATGAGGATGCGGCAAAGATTTTCGTTGATGGCAACTTCGAGGTTGAGGGGCGCCTTAACTATAATCCAAATGCTGCCAGTGCCATTATACAGTTGGAGAACGACGACTATTTTGGCTCTGATTTTGCCAAGATTCACCAGGTTATCGATATGCTGTTTGATCAGGAATATCTCCCCATCAAATGCGCCGATTTCGTAAGAGCATCGGACCTTGTTAACGACTTTGACAATGGCAAATGGGAGACTGCCTACGAGGATTGGCAACCACAAGCGGATAAGTTCAAGTACATCAATATCTGCTTTGCCATCCACAGCCTCAACGCATATCACCCTTACTCAATCCCAGACATTCTGCGAATGAATAATTTTGATATCACAGTGACTGTCAAGCAGACTATTTAGACTATGACAACTCGTACGGTTGAGTTTTAGGGTTCTCAACCGTGCGGGTTTTGATAGATTAAATACTTCTCAATGCGTTCTCGACACGCTCTCGTTCGTTAGTGCCGATGGTTGAGAGTCGCAACAATGGAATGCCGTATGTGGCAAGGATGCGATTCTTCTTCTC
>JAGBZD010000053.1 GCA_017628395.1 Paludibacteraceae bacterium
CAAAGCACTTGCCAGCAGACCACATCCTGAATGGCAATAAGCACGATAACTTCTGGGAGATGGGCGATACAGGTCCTTGCGGTCCTTGCTCCGAGATCCATGTGGATAGCCGTAGCGAAGAGGAGAAAGCCGCCGTTTCTGGTCGTGAACTCGTCAACAAAGACCACCCACAAGTGATTGAGATTTGGAACCTCGTGTTCATGCAATATAACCGCAAAGCCGATGGCTCGCTCGACTCGCTGCCATACAATGTAATCGATACGGGTATGGGCTTTGAGCGTCTGGTGCGCACCATGCAAGGCAAACAATCCAACTACGACACCGATGTCTTCCAACCTATGCTGAAGAAAATCGGCGAGATTTGCGGTGCTGAATACGGCAAAGAGGAGAAAGTGGATGTGGCCATGCGCGTGATTGCAGACCATATCCGTACCATTGCCTTTGCTATTGCCGATGGTCAGTTGCCAAGCAACGAGAAGGCAGGTTATGTGATTCGCCGAATCCTCCGCCGTGCCGTGCGTTATGGCTACACTTTCCTCGGTCAACGCGAGGCGTTTATGTACAAACTCGTGCCACAACTCATTGCAGACATGGGCGCTGCATATCCAGAACTCGTGAAGCAAGAGGGACAAATCACTCCTGTGATCAAGAGCGAGGAGGACGGCTTCCTTCGTACCTTGGACAAGGGTATCAGTCTGCTCGACAAACTCATGAAAGAGGCCAAAGGCAAAGAGATTTCAGGTGTGGATGTATTCACATTGAAAGATACTTACGGTTTCCCACTTGACCTTACTCAGTTGATTCTCAGCGAGAATGGTTTTACTACCAACGAGGAGGAGTACAACAAGGCACTTGAGCACCAAAAGGAGATGGGTCGCCAAGCTAACAAACAAGAACTCGGCGACTGGAATGTGTTGGCAGAAGGCGATAGCGAGTTTGTGGGTTACGACGAACTCAGCTGCGAGACCAAGGTGCTTCGCTACCGCAAGGTAGAGCAAAAAGGCAAGAGCTTGTACCAAGTGGTACTCAGCAAAACTCCTTTCTACGCCGAGATGGGTGGTGAGGTAGGCGATACGGGTACCTTGGGCAATGTCCGAGTACTCGACACCAAGAAAGAGAACAACCTCGCAGTTCACCTCTTGGCTGAATTGCCAGCAGATATAGAAGGTACATTGGTGGCTACCGTAGATACATCTCGTCGTCAAGCTATTGCTTGCAACCACACTGCTACCCATATCGTACACTACGCATTGCGCCAAGTACTGGGCGAGCATGTGGAGCAAAAGGGTAGTTTCGTCAACGCCGATAGCTTGCGCTTTGACTTCTCACACTTCCAAAAAGTGACGCCAGAAGAACTCCGCCAAGTGGAGATCCTCGCCAACGAAATGATTCGTCAGGACTTGCCACTTGAGGAAAGTCGCAATACTCCTATTGCCAAAGCCAAAGAAATGGGTGCGATGGCGCTCTTCGGCGAGAAATACGGCGATGAGGTGCGTGTCATCAAGTATGGTCCATCAGCAGAGTTGTGCGGTGGTTGCCATGTGGGTAGCACGGGCAAGATCGGTGCCGTGCGCATAGTGATGGAGACCAGCGTAGCTGCAGGTGTGCGTCGTATTGAGGCTGTGACTGCGGCTAAGGCAGACGAACTCTACTATAAACAAGTAGATTTGCTGGGTAATCTGCGCGGACTATTGAATAACCCACAAGACCTCGAGGGTGCTATCCGCAAGGCATTGGATGAGAACGCTGCGCTGAAGAAGCAAATCGAGACCTTCATGGCAGAGAAAGTGGAGCGCTATTGCGACGAACTCATCGCCAAGGCAGAGGAGCAAAATGGTGTAGAACTCGTTCGCCTCACAGGCAATGTGGATCCAACCCTGCTACGCAATATGCCACTCATCCTCAAGAATAAGATTGCTCACAAACACTTCGCTCTGGTAGCTGCTACCGAGTGGGAAGGCAAACCTATGATTGCTGTGGTGCTTTCTCCATCGATGGTAGAGGCGGGCAAGAACGCTGGACAAATCATCAAGTCTGCTGCCAAGAATATCCAAGGTGGTGGCGGCGGTCAGCCATGGATGGCTACTGCAGGTGGTCGCAACGCTGAAGGATTGGCTGCGGCTATGGAGGAGATGCTGGGTGCGGTAGTGTAAAGTCATTAAGGTCGTTAAAGACTTTAAGGACCTTAAGGTTATTACAAAGAAAATGAAAACTCTAACAGGGCGTTTGCCCATGAAATATCGTTCTGCAGTCCGTTTCATGCTCGTGGGAGCATTGGGAACGGGCTTGCAGTATGGTGTGTATTATTTGCTGTTAGAGTGTTTTCAACGCCAGTGGGGAGATGTTGCGATTCTTACATCCGTAGCATTTACCACAGGTTTTGTCGTAGAAATGATATGCAATTATTTCTTGACAAGTTATTATACCTTTCGTGTCAAGCCTTCGTTAAAGAGTATCGGAGGATTTCTTATGGGGCGAGCGCTGAATTATGTGATACAGCTGCTGTTCCTGCATATCTTGATTTGGTTGCATATATCCGAGGAATGGGCTGGCATCGTGGCGATATTACTGGCAGGTGTGATTAACTATTTTGTACTATTGCCATTTTTCCGTGCAAAAAAGAAGGAATAAGTTATGAAGATATACAAAGCCAATATTCTTCACACGCCATCGCCTGAATGTTTTGAGGTATATCGGGATGGGTATATTGTGGTGGATGATGAGGGATTCATTCTTGGGTTGCATGATACATTGCCTGCTGATATGGAAGGCATGCCGATTGTAGATTTTGGTAATCGTTTGCTGATACCTGCGATGAATGATATGCATGTGCATGCTCCACAATATGCGAATATGGGTGTGGCGATGGATATGGAATTGATACCATGGCTGAATACCTATACCTTTCCAGAGGAAGAGAAGTTCTCCAACGAGGAATATGCACAGACTGTATATCACGCTTTTGTAGCGGAATTATGTCGTCAGGGTACGATGCGCGCTGCGGTATTTGCTACTACGCACTTGCCAGCTACGCTATGCTTGGCAAAAACATTTGACGAGACAGGTATGGGGGCATTGATAGGACTGGTCGGAATGGATCGTCATTCACCCGAGTCCTTGACAAATACTGCCCAGTCTTGGAAGGCGGACATGCAACAACTGATACAGTCATTGACCAATAAGGCAATGGTCAAACCAATAATCACCCCCCGTTTTATTCCCTCTTGCACGCCCGAAATGTTGCAAAGGATGGGAGAGATGGCCGCGCAGTACGACTTACCAGTGCAATCGCATTTGAGCGAAAACAAACAAGAGATAGCCTGGGTGCAACAGCTCGAGCCACACTCCACATGCTATGGCGATGCCTATCATCGCTATGGACTATTCGGACAAACGCCTACGCTAATGGCGCATTGCTGCTATACCGAGGGCGAAGAATTGCAACTGATGCGGGATAATGATGTGTGCGTGGTACACTGTCCTACCTCCAATTGCAATCTGGCATCGGGCATTGCTCCCATACGACAATTCTTGCAGGTGGGTCTGCGCGTAGCATTGGGTTCGGATGTGGCAGCAGGACATCATCTCAGTATCTTCCGAGTGATGCAATATGCTGTGCAGATGAGCAAATTGCAATATGCTTTGTCGGACGGCAAATACCCCTTCTTAACACTGTCGGAGGTGTTTCATATGGCAACCAAGCAGGGTGGTAGTTTCTTTGGCAAAGTGGGTAGTTTTGAAGTAGGTTATGCTTTTGATGCCTTAGTGATAGACGATTCGGATATCAATGGCATGTGTCCTCAGATGAATTGCCAACAACGCTTGGAGCGATTTATCTATTTGGGCGATGACCGCCATATCACACATCGCTTCTGCCAAGGAAAAGAAATATCTCTAAACTCCAAACACTAAAACGCCTATGCTTCACATCCTACCACCGACTAATCGCCGTCTTGTATGGTATCTCGCCATGGAGGAGTATCTTGCCCAAAATGTACAAGAGGATATGTTCGTGACATGGGTAGTCTCGCCAACGGTGATTTTTGGTCGTCATCAGGTAATGGAAGCCGAGGTAAACATGGCGTACTGCCAAGCCAATGGCATAGCCATGTATCGCCGCAAAAGTGGTGGAGGATGTGTGTATGCCGATGAGGGCAACCTAATGATGAGCCTCGTCTCGCCCAATAAGCATAGCGAACAAGTATTCCAATCATTTTTAGATAGCGTATCGGGTGTTTTGCGTGACTTAGGTTTCGCTGCGGTAAAGTCGGAACACAATGATATTATGGTGGAGGGATATAAGGTGTCGGGTAATGCCTGCTACGCCTTGCCTACAGGTACGATTGTGCATGGCACGCTGCTGGTGAATGTGGATTTCGATGCATTGCAACATGCCATCACGCCTTCGGTGGAGAAACTGGCGAAGCACGGCGTTAAGTCGGTGCGCCAACGAGTAGCCAACTTAGCCCAATATGCTGCATTTGATTCTATAAAAACGATAGAAGGAGTTAATGTACACCTTATAAATACGCTGTGTGCGCGTACGCGCACGCTCACGCGCGAAGAAATAGCTGCAATAGATGAGATAGAAAAGGATTATCTGAATCCACAATTTATTGCAGGGAAATAATCATAACGCACAATCAAGAATCATCATCAGTACAAAACCAGCGGTAAATCCAAGAGTAGGAATATTGCTGTGCGGTTCGGCTTGTGATTCGGGAATCAATTCTTCCACTACAACATACATCATTGCACCCGCTGCAAATGCCAATAAATAAGGCAATGCGGGCGAGATAAATGAGATAAGCACAATCGTCAATATACTGGCTATAGGTTCTACTATGCCCGATAATGCTCCTATGGAAAAGGCTTTCTTCTTGCTGATGCCTTCGGCATGGAGAGGCAGCGAAAGAATAGCGCCCTCGGGAAAGTTTTGCAATGCAATACCTATTGCCAATGCCCATGCTGCCGACATTGGGATAGTAGCGCTCTCTGTCATAGCGGATGCCAAAATCACTCCAACTGCCATTCCTTCGGGAATGTTGTGCAAGGTGACAGCAACTGAGAGCATGGTGGTGCGTTTCCACTGTTTTTTAGGGGATAGACCTTCTGGTGTGTTCGCTCCTATATGCAAGTGAGGAATCAGCGTGTCCAGCAAAAGCAAAAACAAGATACCCAATACAAAACCTACTGCTGCGGGTATCCATTCGCTTCCTCCCGCAGCCATTGACATCTCCATGCTGGGTAGAATCAACGACCATATGCTGGCTGCTACCATTACGCCCGATGCAAAACCCAATAGGGTTTTATGGGCAATGGGCGAAGATGCTATTAGGCGACTTGGCAAAAATACCATGGCTGCACCAAGGAGAGTTCCTAAGAATGGGAGAAGAAGAATCGGTAGCATAATTTGGATAGGTAATGGTTGATAGTAGATAATAATACAATAACCATGCAAAGGTAATTCAAAATCCCCAAACGCACAAGTTCGCTCGCGCAAAAATGAAGAATGATAAAGATTTTTTATAAAAAAATGCAAAAAGATTTGGTGGAGTGAAAAAAAAATAGTAACTTTGCACGATTTTTCGCGTATAGTAGGGATTGCTATGGGGAATTGAAATGCGAAAATGAGGATGAAAAAATGGGTAACTGCTTAGAAATAAACTAAATACAAAAATAAAATGTCAAAGATTTGTCAAATTACAGGCAAGAAAGCCATGGGTGGATGCAATGTGTCTCACTCAAAGCGTCACACAAAGAGGACGTTTGATGTGAACCTCTTCCACAAGAAGTTCTACTGGGTAGAACAAGATACATGGATCATGCTGAACGTGAGTGCAGCTGGTCTGAGAACTATTAACAAAATCGGATTGGATGCTGCGTTGAAACGCGCTTCTGAGAAAGGTTACATCTAAACAAAGGAGGATTCGTTATGGCAAAGAAATCAAAAGAAGCGCGTGTCCAAGTAATCTTGGAGTGCATTGAGCACAAGGCCAGCGGTATGCCAGGTACATCACGCTACATTACCACAAAGAACCGCAAGAACACTCCTGATCGTTTGGAATTGAAAAAGTACAATCCAATTCTCAAGAAGTACACTATCCACAAAGAAATTAAGTAATTAACCCCTAATTAAGAAAGGCTTAGAACTATGGCAAAGAAAGCGGTCGCTACCCTTCACACTGGTAACGCAGGTCGTAACCATACCAAGTGTATCAAGATGGTTAAGAGCCCTAAAACGGGTGCTTACATCTTCCAAGAAGAAATTGTTGAGAACGAAAAAGTTGCTGCTTATTTCAAATAATCGAAAAAAACAGCATAAAATAATTAAAAATGCACACTTTTTTGGTAGTGTGCATTTTTTTTTGTACCTTTGCAAACGATTAGTTGTAGTTTGGGCGGAATGTTTAATCATTAAATGGTGTAAATCACTGTGAAAGACTATGTTAGGAATTATCATTAATCCAAAGTCGGGTAAACGCGCATTTCGTATGCAGCGCTTGTACCTATGGAAATTGCTGAAAGCAAGACATCAGCCTTTTATATATCGAGTGACTAAATATGCTAATCACGCTATTGAGTTAGCACGCGAATTGGTGGAGGAGAAGGGGTGTACGCAAATCCTTGTTCTGGGTGGAGATGGTACGCTTAGTGAGGTGATCAATGGTATTATGCGTGCAGAACTCACGCCCGAGCAACGCGCTAAGATACAGTTCGGACTTATGCCTCGTGGTACGGGTAATGATTTTGCACGCCATTGGGGGCTGAACAAGGATTTCAAGCGCTCGTTGGATATTTTCTTTCAAGGACACAGTAAGCCAATTGATGTGGGGCGTGTGACTTATTGGCGTAATAATATCCCTCATCATCGTTATTTTATTAACTCGTTGGGTTTTGGTATTGAGCCTATGTGTTGTCGATACGCCGAGCAGTTGAAGTATTATATAGGTAGTCATCATGTGAACTATTTCTTTGCACTTCTTTGGTCGCTCACCAAATACAAGAATCCACACTTGCGTTTGGAGGTGGATGGTAAGACCGTGGTGGAAGGAAAAATGTTTGTTACCAGTATTGCTAATGGCTCGTATGTGGGCGGTGGCATGAAACTCAATCCTGATGCCGACCCGTGCGATGGTGTATTGCATGCGATGTTCTTGACACCTCCGTCATTCAAAGAGATTTGTCAAGCGGTCCCTCGCTTGTTTGATGGTCGCTTGCATGAATTGCCATTTATCCATCCTGTAGTAGCGGATAATCTGCTGATGCATACCAAAAAGCACCAATCCTTTGAGGCTGATGGCATCGTGATGGATGTGAGTGGTCCATGTCAAGTTAATTGTATGAAAGGTGCTTTGCAGATGATTGTACCAAAGGAGTTTGTGTAGCGTTTGCCCGCTCGCACCGCACAATAACCACATAAATTATGGAGGGTGAGGTGCCTTTTGGGTGATTTACAATGCTTGTGCAAATGCTTCAGCTTCGGATAGTTGGTTGATTTTTCCAACATCCATCATGCGATAATTCTCAGGGATAAATGCCCTGAGAATTTCTTTTTCAGCAATACTCAAGTATAGGTCAATCAACGAGAACTTCTCTCCTTTTTCAGCAACTACCTTTTCCATTACCTCAAAAATACGCGGATTAAGCACTTGCATACCAGAGAAGGCCAACTTTCGGGTATTGGCTATTGGATAGCGGTTGTCGGATAATGGACCTCGGACTTCGCCAGTGGCTATATTCGTCCAGCCGCGCAGGCGGCTATTGTCGTCAAAGAGCAAGTAGCGCTGTGTGTCGCGTGGATAGACAACTACTACGCCCATCTCCTCAGGGTTGTAGGCGTTGAGTAGGGCGGGGATGTCAATATTGGAGAGGATATCTACATTGCAGACCAATATCGGTGAGGAGGCGAGAGGTGAGAGGTTGGAGGTGAGGAGGGGGTGCGCTTTGCGCAATCCGCCTCCCGTTTCAAGTAGCATGTTGCGCTCATCGCTTACCTGTATGTAACAACCGAACTGGTTGTTCTCGCGGAGGTAGTCAATAATCTGGTCAGGAAAATGGTGTACATTGACCACAATGTCGGTAATCCCCGCTGCTTTCAGTTTTTCTATCTGCCATTGTAGTAATGTTTTACCAGCCAGAGGAACAAGTGCCTTTGGCATGGTGTCAGTTAGCGGTTTGAGTCGTGTACCCAGTCCCGCAGCAAAAATCATTGCTTTCATTATTCTGTTGTTGCGGTAGGTTCGTCGGTATCCTCAATGAGTTTTTCGCTCTTAAGATCCTCGTAGAAAGCGGCGCGAGCGGTTAGCATGTATGGTTGCACAAAGAGCATGCCCACACCTGCGGTACAAATTGCCAGCAGAATCCAACCGATGAAAGTGAGGTCAAGGACAAAGAGATTCCACTTCTGTCCGCGCATCATCTCGCGGCTAATCTTCATAGCCTCGCGTGGAGTAAGTTCTGGATAATCGTGTAGCAAGTATGGTACCATGCTATATGCGTAACTGAGAATGATAGCACCAATACCTAATGTGACAACAGCCAGCAGCGAACTGAGGATTATGATGAGCAGACCAGCAACAAGGAAACGCATGTTGGCATAGGCATGTTGGCGGGCGTAGGTGATGGTGTAATTTACGATGTTTGTTTCGTTGGTACGCACGCGGTCAAGCAATGAGATGTAGAATGCATATTGCAACGGCAACACCAATACTGAAAGTAGGGTGGTGATTGATCCTCCCCAGTCAGAACCTTCGAGCGAGGTGATGATAGAAGGAGTGGAAATAATCATAGCGATAAAGAGAATAATGAGTGATGCAATAGCAGCATCTCCCCATTGATTGCGAAGTGCTTCGCGCGCTTGCGCGCGATATTCATAAGGAGTCTTCATAATGATAATGTTAGAGTAATACAATTTGCATGCAAAATTACTATATTTTTTTGACATCTGCAAATATTATACCAAAAAAAAGACACCCTAACGGATGTCTTTTTGTGTCCTCCCAGGTACTCGCGTTCGGCAATCTCGCACATTGACTGTCGCTGTGCGACATTAGGGTGCTCGATGCCTCCGCTCTTCCCAAAATACTACAGCATTTTGGGAACCCTATAGTTAATAGTAGGGTTCTCGTCCGCATAGGAGCACAAAAAAAGACACCCTAATGGATGTCTTTTTGTGTCCTCCCAGGGACTCGAACCCTGGACCCACTGATTAAGAGTCAGTTGCTCTACCAACTGAGCTAGGAAGACTTGCTCCTTTTCGAAAGCGAGTGCAAAGGTACTGCTTTTTTTTGAATTGACCAAATATTTTTACAAAAAAGTGCTTTTTTTTGCATATTTCATAAAAAAGTAGTAACTTTGTAGCCTATTTTATGTTGGATAACTATGGCACAATCATTAAGTCTATTATTTTTTGAAGCTACAGGCAAGAAAGCAGGTGAGCAAACGGCTTTGACTGCTTCGGGTAGCAATCGCAGATATTATCGCATTGAGAGTGAAGATAAAACCACTTCGCTCATTGGGGTACAAGGTACTTCGCGTGATGAGAATCATGCTTTCCTCTATATGGCGGAGCACTTTATGCAAAAGGGGCTGAATGTACCTAAGGTGTTGGCAGTCAGCGACGATGAGATGAACTATGTGCAGCAGGATTTGGGTAATGTGCTGCTGTTTGACTACATCGCAGAGGGTAGAAAGACGGGTGTGTTCAGTGCGAAGGAGAAAGATATGTTGCGTGAGACGATGCGTGCATTGGCTCGTTTTCAGGTGACTGGTGCGGAGGAGTTTGACTTCAACCAATGTTATCCACAGCCTGAGTTTAACTTGCGTTCTATACTTTGGGATCTCAATTATTTCAAGTATTGCTTCCTGAAAGCGACGGGACTTGACTTCCAAGAAGATAAATTGGAGAATGAGTTTGAGCGTTTGGCATATATCCTCTTGCAAAATCGAATGAATGCTTTCATGTATCGCGATTTCCAATCACGCAATGTGATGGTGCATAAGGAAGCAGACGGTACAGAAGTGCCATACTTTATTGATTTCCAAGGTGGAAGAAAAGGTCCTGTGTTCTATGATGTGGCATCATTCCTTTGGCAAGCCAAGGCGAATTTCCATCCCGACTTGCGGGAGGAATTGGTGGAGGTCTATCTCGAAGAATTGCAGAAGTATATGCCTGTAGATAGAGAAGTGTTCTATGAAACACTGAAACACTTTGTGCTCTTCCGCACCATGCAAGTGCTTGGCGCATATGGCTTTAGAGGATATTTCGAAAAGAAACCCCACTTCTTGCAATCTATTCCATTTGCAATAGACAACTTGCGTCATCTATTGAAGCACGCGAGCGAGGATTATCCTTACTTGATAGAGGTGCTGCAGAAGATGACGGAGATGAAGCAGTTTAAGGATGTAGGGGTGCGCAAACCGCTGGTAGTGAGAGTGATGAGTTTCTCGTATAAGAAAGGTATCCCTGCTGACCCATCGGGCAATGGTGGCGGATTTGTGTTTGACTGCCGTGCGGTAAATAACCCTGGTAAGTACGAGCGTTATACGCACTTCACGGGCATGGACGAGCCTGTTATTAAGTTTCTGGAGGAGGATGGCGAGATTGCTCCATTCTTGCAGCAAGCGTATCAGTTGGTGGACTTCTCCGTGAAACGCTATATGGATCGTGGATTCCAAAACTTGATGGTTTCATTTGGTTGTACAGGCGGACAACACCGTTCGGTATATTCGGCGGAGAAGATGGCACAGCATATCAATGATAAGTTTGGCGTGGAGGTGCAACTCATTCACCGTGAGCAGAATATAGAGCGCGTGCTCAATGCGAAATAGAAAAGATGATATTTGCGATATTGTTTTCGGTATTGACTACGCTTTCGAATGGTATGTTTCATACCACTTACGAAACAGAGGTAATGGCTACTGCTGATTCGTGCAATGCAGTTGTGGATGATATGATATATTGTCTGCAAACTAATCCCGAACTGCTATCAGAGCAGTATTTTGCAGGACTGGGCATGCAAGAGGACACGGACAAAAATGCCTTCTATTTGGAGTGGAAAGAGTCGTCTTATTACCCCGAAAAGCAGTATAGCAAGTTGGTGTTGGATGTGCTGGTGAATGAAAAACCTTTTCTCAAGGATGTGGTGATTGAGGCATATGTGACTGATAGTTTGGCAGGCGAACGCCGCGACATCCGAGTGGATATACGCTATGCAGGCATGCTGATAAAGGAAGCATATGGTTCGTTTCATGTGCAACCTACGGGAGAGAATACTTCGAGAATAGGTATGGATGTGCATGTGAAGTTCGGTTGGTTCTTCCGCATATTCATCTCACGCAAAGTGTATAGCGATACTATTGATTGGCGACTGGTGCGATTTGTACAAAACTTGAAACTCCGTGCAGAAGGCATCGTGGCTGATGACGCGTATTGGAGTGCTGTTGATAAACAGCCCTGCCTTTAAACTTTCAACTTTAAACTTTCAACTAAAACAATGGATATATTAGAGAGAATAGATGGACTGGAGGCAAAGTTTCACGAGGTGAGTTTGCTCATCACTGACCCTTCGGTGATTGCCGATCAGGCGCGTTATGTGCGTCTCAATCGCGAGTACCGCGACTTGGAGCGTGTGTTGGCTTCTGCTGCGAAATACAAGAAAGCTGTAACTGATTTGGAGGAGGCAAAGTTCTTGTTTCATAATGAGTCTGATAGCGATTTGCGCGAGATGGCTCGTGAGATGATAGATGAACTTGAACCACAAATCTCAGGTTTGGAGGAAGAGGTAAAACTCATGCTTTTGCCACAAGACCCAGAGGACGGCAAGAATGTGGTGATGGAGATTCGTGCAGGAACGGGTGGTGATGAGGCATCCATTTTTGCAGGTGACTTGTTCCGCATGTACAGCAAATACTTTGAGACACACGGCATGAAGATGACCGTCAGTAGTTTCTCAGAAGGCGCTGTAGGTGGATTCAAAGAGATTATTTTCAATGTATCGGGCGAGAATGTGTATGGTACATTGAAGTATGAATCGGGTGTGCACCGCGTGCAGCGTGTGCCTGTGACCGAGACCCAAGGTCGTGTGCATACATCGGCTGCGACAGTGGCGGTATTGCCAGAGGCAGACGAGTTTGAGGTGCATATCAACGAGGGTGAGATCAAATGGGAGACCTTCCGCTCAGGCGGTGCTGGTGGTCAGAATGTGAACAAGGTGGAGTCGGGTGTGCGCTTGCGCTACAACTGGAAGAACCCTAATACGGGTGAGGTGCAAGAGATACTCATTGAGTGTACCGAGACCCGTGACCAGCCAAAGAACAAAGAGCGTGCGCTCGCACGATTGCGTACACAGATTTACGACAAGGAGCATCAGAAGTATATTGATGATATCGCTGCGCGCCGCAAGACGATGGTCAGCACAGGTGACCGCTCGGCAAAGATTCGTACCTATAACTATCCGCAAGGGCGTATCACCGACCACCGTATCGGCTATACGATTTACAACCTGACCGCCTTCATGGATGGCGAGATTCAAGGTGTGATAGATGCGCTGCAGGTAGCGGAGAACGCAGAGCGTATGAAGGAGAGCGAATTGTAAGATATTAATTATAAGTGTAATATGTGTAAACGAATAGTCGGATTGTTGTTGTTCATGGTACTACTCTGTATGCCGTTGCGTGCAGAGAGTATGTATCGTGATACCTGCTATTCGTTGCGTACTGATGTTGGTTATGCATACAATATAGTTTATGGGCACCATGCGACATTCAATATGGGAGCCATGTTACCTATAAACCGCAATTTTGAGGGAGAAATTTCTGCTCGTGCGACGACGGCGAATACCTATACGATAGGATTGCGTATGCAACCTAAGTTTCCTATCAAAAGGAATGACAAAGACTGTGGAGAAGTCTTGTTGGAAACACATGTGTTGTATAATCGATTTCAACGCAACCACATGCATGGACTTGCTGCAGCCTTTTCTGTGGGGTATCGTTGGGAATATGTCTATGCAAAGGTGGGGTACGGTATGAGTATGATGGCCGCAATGGTAATGTCGCAACATTCAACAGAGAATAGTATTTTTGAGCCCCATAATTTGGTCTATTACTTGGAAATTTTTGCGCGTCCGCATACCTCTCCATGGAATATTTCGGCATGTATTACCGATATGACCGATTTCCAGATGGAGCGAATGTTTACGCCGATATTTATACTAAGGAGTTATGTGGATGTGGCAGAACATTGGCGTTTGTGTTTTAGTGGACAGTGCAAACCTGTGGGTATAGCGAATCAGGCGGCATCGTTTTTTGGTGCAGAAGTGAGTGCAGGGGCGTCTTATAGATTTTGATGATATGAAAGGAAAAATATACATATTACTCTGTATTATGGCAGTTGTGGTGGGGTGCGATGAGAATTCAGGTGCGTTGTTCAGAAGTACTGCGCCCTCTGTTGATGAGAGGTTTTCTCTTTCGATGCAATATAATGATAGAGAGGGATATACCACTATTCAAGCACGCGATGATGAATATTCGGTATATGTATGTACTGATACGCATGTAGCTACTGTGAACACTAAACTGCAAGCATTTATTCAACTTTACCGCGATGACCGTACTTGTCCTGTAGCGGTGTGTTTGGGGGACTTGATTGAAGCAGATCACTCGTACATATGGTTTGTGGATGCATTCAAGCATATAAAGACTAATCCGTCTAAACCCGATACGATGTTTGTTACGATAGGTAATCATGATGTGTTTTATGATCAATGGCATAATTATACACAATATTGGCCGACATCTACCTACTATTTTGTGGTTGAAACCAATGGCAAGAATAAGGGGAAAGATTTGTTTATTTGTCTCGATACCGCGCAAGGAACATTGGGGAGAAAACAGTTGGCATGGCTAAAAGAGCTGTTGGAATGGGCGGATGGAGAACAATTTAGACATATCATCGTGTATTCACATATCAACATTTTCCGCCGTGATAATACATTTGCGGATATATCGACCGTTTCATTAGAAGAAACTTATGAGTTGATGTCCTTGTTTACGGAACATAATGTTGAGCAATTCTGGGCAGGACATGATCATGGTCGAGAGGAGTTTACACATGGAAATGTGAAATACATTATTGTGGATAGTATGAAAGAGGAAGAGGATAGTTCTGCATATATGATTCTACATGTTGGAAAAGAAATAAATAATACTTTTCATACGATAACTGTTGATTCTTTATAACGATGTATTTGTTTTATACCCCCGACATAGAGACGAGTCATTTCCTCAGCGAGGAGGAGTCAGCGCACTGCGTGCGTGTGTTGCGTTATGACCGTGGCGATGAGATTTTGCTCACCGATGGGCGTGGTACGACCTACCATGCGCGTATCACCAATCCGCACCCAAGACATTGCGAGTTTGAGATTCTGAGCCAAGAGAAACAAGAGAAGACGCACAATATCTATTTGCATGTGGCGATTGCTCCTACGAAGAATATCGAGCGATTGGAGTGGATGGTGGAGAAATGCACGGAGATAGGTGTAGATGAGATTACGCCTTTGCTGTGTCGTTTCTCGGAGCGTAAGAGTCTGCGCAATGACCGATTGGAGAAGATTATTTTATCTGCTGCTAAACAGTCGTTGACGCCTTATCTGCCCAAACTCAATGAGTTGACGGACTTTGCCACACTAATGCAACAATATGGTGGTAATGAGGATATAGACAAATATATTGCGCATTGCTACAAGGATGAGAAGCGCGAGTTGAAAGATGCGTTGCGAAAGGGTAGGGATGTGCTGATACTGATTGGACCCGAAGGCGATTTCTCGGAGCAAGAAGTGGAAATGGCTATCGCCAACGGATTTGTACCCGTTGGATTGGGACGCTCGCGCTTGCGCACGGAAACGGCAGGCGTAGTGGCGTGCCATACGGCGGTGCTGCTGAATGAAGAATAGGTTAGTAGATCGCCCTTTGGGCTGTAGATAAGAGATGATAGATAAATTGATACATATTGACACGGAGATACTATTGGCTATTAATGGCTGGCATGCTCCTTGGGCGGATACACTGATGTGGATCATTTCAGCGAAGGCGACATGGATTCCGCTGTATTTGCTATTGATTGGCTTGCTCGTTTGGCGTTACCGTCAACCTGCTCCTACGCCTATCAAGTGGCTACAGAAAGTGCCTGCTTGCGTGGTAATGATTGTTGCAATTGTAATGGCGGTGGGGCTTGCAGACTTCATCGCTTCGGGTATATTAAAAGACCTTGTGGCGCGTCCACGCCCTACGCGCGTACCTGAATTAGAAGGTGTATTGCACTTGGTAAATGGGTATAAGAGTGGACGATATGGCTTTGTGAGTAGTCATGCAGCCAACACCATGGCGTGCGCGTTGCTCTTTTCGCTGATTTGGCGCAATAAAATAGCCACCTGTAGCTTGATGCTTTGGGTGGCTGCGAATTGCTATAGCAGAATGTATCTTGGGGTACATTATCCCACAGATATTATGGGTGGTCTTATTGTTGGTGCGCTGGTGGCGGTGGCAATGTATCAAGTCCTTCGGGCGTTGGGTGAGGTGTCGCGTGTTGGTGTGGAGTAAGCCAATTGCAGGGGTGTTGAGGGGAACGAGGTGTGTGATTCAGTTGGCGATTCATAAAAGCTGAATACTGCTCGGGCGATAGGATGTTTTTCAGTTCCTCTTGCATTTGCACCATACGCTGTATAGCCTCGTTTCGAGTATGGCTAATGTTGTGTAGCATGGCATATTTGAGATGCATGCGAAACAATGTGTCGCATAGGACACTGTCCGTAATATGCAACTCGCGAATGAGCATTGCTGTTTGCTTATGGGCAATGTCTTCCGCAGTACGACACGGAGGCATACTCCTTTGAGCTGCAAGAGAGAGTGCCAATATCACACCAACGAATATGAACCAAAAACGAATCATGCTCATTTTAAGATAACTACAGAGATAACCACAAAAATTATGCCAAAAGATATGTCTAAGTATCATACTGAATGGAAAATCGCAAATCGTTTGTATTTTTCTGCGGAGGGAAATACGCGTTCGTCGCGTCCTGCGGTGCGAGTTGCATTGGGAGGAATTGTGATTGGTGTAGTGGTGATGATAGTGGCGATTAGTGTGGTTGTGGGATTCAAACAAGAGATTGTGCAAAAGGTGGCTGGCTTCGGTAGCCATATTCAAGTAGTGAATTTCGACAATAACTCCACCTACGAACTGCAACCTATTTATGTTTCCGATTCGTTGCTTCAAGTGCTACAAGCCATTCCGCATGTAACGCATGTGTCCAGTTTCGCTTCTAAGCCTGGTATTATAAAGACAGATAGTGCTTTTCAGGGTATTGTGTTCAAGGGTACGGATTATTGGGCGTATTTCACGCAGAACTTGACCGAGGGTACTCTGCCCCAAGCCAGCAATGAAGTGCTGATTTCTACTACCTTGGCAAGGCAGTTGCAATTGCATGTGGGAGATAACTTCTTATGCTATTTTATTCAAGAGGACTTGCGCGTAAGGCGTTTGTATGTAGCTGGTTTGTACAATACATGTATGAGCGAACTTGACCAACTATTCATTTTGGGCGATATTGCTTTGGTTCGCCAACTCAATGGGTGGAAAGACAACCAAGTGTCTGGAATCGAGATTTTGGTAGAAGATTTGCAATACTTAGACCAGACCACTCATTCCGTGTATTTTGCCACCGCCAATCGATTGGATGATAATGGTAATGCGTTATATACACAGAACTTGCAGCAACTCAATCCTAATATCTTTGGTTGGCTTGATTTGTTGGACATGAATGTGTTGATTATTATTGTGTTGATGCTTGCGGTATCGGGATTTAGTATTGTTACGGGGTTGATTATCTTGATTTTAGATAGTGTGTCGTTCATAGGAACGCTAAAAGCACTTGGAGCGAATAACCTATTTATTAGGCGTATTTTTATTTATCAAGCTATTTTATTGATAGGAAAAGGAATGTTTTTGGGAAATCTCATAGGTTTGGTTATTTGTGCCTTGCAGTATTTCACTCGTATTATACCTTTGGATGCCGCATCCTATTATGTCAGTTATGTGCCAATGGCTTTCCCTTGGGGCTGGTGGATTTTGCTCAATGTGGGTACACTTGTGGTGTCGTGGCTAATTCTTTTGGCTCCGTCTGCTATTGTTACGCAGATTAGTCCTGCCAAAGTCATGCATTTTGAATAAAGACATTGTCTGTTAGAAAGTAGAAGAATGAAAGACTTGTTGACAAAAGTAGTAGTTCCTAATTCGGGAAAGAAGATAGGGTACGATGACAAACTATTGTTGTTGGGGTCGTGCTTTGCAG
Organism: Paludibacteraceae bacterium; assembly: GCA_017628395.1. GTDB lineage: Bacteria > Bacteroidota > Bacteroidia > Bacteroidales > Paludibacteraceae > Colicola. Next base: position 17,355 of record JAGBZD010000053.1, read on the forward strand.
ATAATATTGGTGAGAAGTTTGGCGCGCATTATTTTCAGATGCTTTCCAATCCTTATGGCACACTCTACAATCCTGCCTCTATTGCCGCTATTCTTTCCCCCATTGCCAATAGCCAATCTCCAATATCCAATCCCCCAATCATAGAGTGGGGTGGCTTGTGGCATTCTATGCTGCATCATGGTTCTTTCTCACATTCCGACAGAGCTCAGGTGTTGCTGCGTTGTGAGCAGAGTAGAGAATTGTTGCATGCTTTTTTGCAAGAGGCAACAGTTGTGATAGTTACTTTTGGCACAGCATGGGTGTATGAGTACGAGGGAAAGGTGGTGTCTAATTGCCACAAGATGCCTGCTAATCGTTTTGTCCGCAGGCGCTTGAGTGTGGATGAGATTGTGGCAATGTGGCGACCTCTGTTGCAGGCCATGCCCGATAAACACTGGATTTTTACGGTTAGCCCGATTCGCCATATCAAAGATGGACTGCATGAGAACCAACTCAGCAAAGCTATTCTGCTGCAAGCGGTAGAAGAATTGGTAAATAAGGCGAATAGCGATAAGGTGGGGTATTTCCCTTCGTATGAGATACTATTGGATGAACTGCGCGATTATCGCTTTTTTGCAGAGGATATGGTACACCCTTCACCCGTAGCGGTCGAGTATATTTGGCAGCGATTTGTAGATACCTACATGACTGCTGACACGCAAAACGAGATGCGTACTTTGTATCAATTGTGGCGTGATCGTCATCATCGTTTCTTGCATCCTGAATCCGATGAAGCACAGCTCTTTACACAGCAAATAAAAACGCGACTGCAACTCTTGCAATCGCGCTATCCATGGTTGGAATAATCTTTGTCTAACTTCTGTAAACCAACGACCCACTGGCTTGGTGCGTTGCGAGAACCAGTACTTCGGCTATTTGCACATGTGCAGGTGCGCTGGCTGCGAAATACACCACTTCGGCTATATCTTCGCCTGTCAGAGGTTTGATGCCTTGATATACTTTGTCTGCGCGCTCCTTGTCGCCCCCAAAGCGGGTCACGCTAAAATTGGTTTCCACTAATCCTGGCTTCACATTTGTCACGCGCAGCGGGGTGTCCACTAAGTCCATACGCAATCCATCGCTCAGCACTTTCACCGCCGCTTTGGTAGCGCAATATACGCTTCCGCCAGGGTAGGCTGCATCGCCAGCCACAGAGCCGATATTGATGATATGCCCTTTGCCACGCGCCACCATGTTTGGGACGACAAGACGGGTCATCATGAGTAGGGCTGTGATGTTGGTTTCAATCATTGTATCGTAGTTCTCCTCGATACCCTCGTACTCTTTGTCAATGCCCAATGCTAATCCAGCGTTGTTGACAAGCACATCAATGGCTTGGTATTCTTCTGGAAGTTGTTTCAAGGCATGCGCTGCCGCTTCGCGGTCGCGTACATCAAAAGGTAGCAGAACAACCGATACACCATATGCCGCTTGCAATTCCTCTTGGAGTGCTTGCAATTTTTCTGTATTGCGCGCGTTGAGCAGCAAAGTATAACCATTTTGCGCGAATTTGCGTGCGCATGCTGCACCTATGCCTGATGATGCGCCTGTGATAAATGCTATTTGTGCCATATCGTATGGATTAATCTGGGAACTCCATGAGGTATGCTTTGATAAACTCATCAATGTCGCCGTCCATCACAGCATTCACATTGCTGGTCTGGTAGTTGGTACGGTGGTCTTTCACACGGCGGTCATCAAAGACATAACTGCGTATTTGGCTTCCCCATTCGATTTTCTTTTTGCCTGCTTCCACTTTCGCTTGTGCTTGGCGGCGTTTTTCGAGTTCGAGTTCGTAGAGTTGGCTACGCAAGTGGCGGAGTGCATTCTCGCGGTTCTTTGGCTGGTCGCGGGTCTCGGTGTTCTCAATCACAATCTCATCGGGTTGGTTGGTGAGAGGGTTGATAAACTTATAGTGCAGACGCACACCCGATTCCACTTTGTTCACATTCTGTCCACCCGCACCCGATGAGCGGAAAGTATCCCATGATATGCCTGCTGGATCTACATGTATGTCAATCGTATCGTCAATGAGTGGCACCACAAATACGGAGGCGAAGGAGGTCATACGCTTGCCTTGTGCGTTGTATGGACTCACGCGCACGAGGCGGTGTACGCCGTTTTCGGATTTGAGGTAGCCGTATGCCATGTCGCCTTCGATATTGAAAGTCACGGTTTTGATACCCGCTTCATCGCCTTCTTGGAGGTTGGCGATGGTCACTTTGTAGTCGTGTTTCTCGCAGTAGCGTTGATAGAGGCGCATGAGTTGTTCCGCCCAGTCTTGTGCTTCGGTGCCGCCTGCTCCAGAAACGATTTTCAGCACGGCTGGCATCTGGTCTTCTTCGTGCGAGAGCATGTTTTTCATTTCGAGGGCTTCTACCTCTTTGACAGCGTGGGCGTATGCGGTATCTACTTCGTCTTCGGTCACGAGTTCTTCTTTGCAGTAGTCGAAGGCGAGTTGCAGTTCTTCGGTGGCAGCGCGCACACCTTCGTAGCCTTCGATCCATGCTTTGATGCCTTTCACTTTGCGCATTTGTGCTTCAGCGGCTTTGGCGTCTTCCCAGAATCCAGGGTCTTGTGTGCGGAGTTCTTCTTCTTCGAGTTGTACGCGCTTCTCATCAATAGCCAAGTATTGCTTGAGCTTGTCCGCGCGTTGTTGAAGCTCCTTAAGTTGTTCTATAGTTATCATATATTTCTAATTTGTCAATTTGGGCACAAAGGTACTAAAAATATTGCACATATGCAAATCTTTTGTGTAATTCCTCACACGCATGCGAGCAATTACGGGTTCATGATGGGTTTTTGACGGGTTGATAGTGGCACATCGTTTGCCTATCGGTGGCATATCCCTATCTTGTGTATGTCTTTTTTGTGGAGGGGGGCAGGTGTTTGATCTCTTCGGAAACCACTCGGTTACCACTCTGATGTTCACTGTACCCCCATGAAAAAATCCGCATAACCGATTTGTCTTTCGATTGTGCGGATTATTTTGTCATTGCAACTAACACTTTTTATTCTTGATAATAAGAAAGGAAAATCTGTATTTCTTCTTGCATAGAAGAAGCGTTTTGGAGCTGATTCACAAGATTAGTATATATATTTTCTTTATCCTCTAAATAAGTTAATACAACATGCTGAATTTGTTGTAATTGTAGAAACTCATCTTGTGTTTTTTTAGAAGATTGATATATCTTTATATATACATCCACCACAATGCTTTTAAAAGTAGAGTTGCCTGTCAAATTATTTATTAATTGTATAATTTTTTTGTGCGTTGTCAATACTTTTTGCTCATTTTTATTGGTGACTTTGTTTTGTGCAGGTTGAGTGTTTACCATCTCATTATTGCTCTTAACAACTTGTGACATTCCATGTTGATTCGCATAAAGTGTTTCATATGCAAAAGATTGCTTTTGCTTTCCCAAATTATAACTCTGAGCAACGATATTTTGTTGGCATATCAGTAACATGCACAACACAATTAAATTATATACTCTTTTCATTTTACGGACGAATTAATAGATTGATTAACAGACTGCACAGAAGTTGTGTTGCGAACAGATGTTTTGTTAATAGTAACATTTTCAGGATATAATTTGGTTGGTGCCCAAATGGAATCATTTAAATTGCGGAAGTTTTTGTACTTTGCAGGATAACCAGACACGGTTACTTCGTGAATTGTACTTCGACCCCAACCTGATTTTTTACATACAGTGATATATTCTAAATTCACTAATATATCTCCACCACCGTTTACGCGCAATGCTTCACGAATAGCAGTTTTAATTACATTTAGGTCTCCACCAAGTCTTACTTCCATACTTGGTTGAAATGTAAATGAAATGCGTTCATCGGAAACCTCTAAATCTGCTACGGTTGCTGTGTTGATGTAAGTAGATGGTTGTTGGCAAGTTGCACTAACATCTGTAATTGTAAATGTTTTGCAAGATGTTGCAACCAAAGCAATAAACATTAATGACAGAAAAAGAATCTTTTTCATAACTTTTCTTGCTCGCTTATATCCCATTGAGCATCGGTTTTGAATAATGCTTTTTAGGAAGTCGGCTCCAAACCTCCCGTTGGTATAGATACAAAAAAAGCGTGGAACCTTACCTTTGCTTATTCTCTCTATAGAGGTTCCTGCAAGACCCTGCCAACAAGAATAAGCAAGCAACGCCCACGCCGAATATGAAATGCCACCAAACAGAGCAGTCCACGCATGGACGCTCTGCGGCAGGATATACATATCCCAACGGGCGTTTACTGCCTTCTTGCTTTGGGCTGGCGAAATTTTGCAGGATTCCTATAGACCAAAACAAGCGCTAATAAACGCTTTTTATAATATGTCTGCCAAACCGATTGCTCGGCTTTGCGACTGCAAAGGTACTGAAAAAAATGTATATGTACAAGAAAAATTTACTTTTTTTTGTCATAGGCTACATTTTTTTCTGTAGCTTCGAGGATAAAGGTGCCCTCGAAGGTACTACATTTTTTTTCATTCCTGCAAGTACATACACAAAAAAAATCGCCATTCATGTCCGAAAACATAAATGGCAATCTTAATAAAATGCACTTTTTCAGTTTGGTGTTCTTTTGGAGTTCTCTCGGCGTTCTCTCGGTCGTCGGTCGGTAGAACAAAGAAAGGTAAAAAGAACCGAAATCTTAATAATCGTACTTTTTTACCGCTTTCTCGTAGTTCAATACAGGGTAATTATACATCTCATACAAGCGGTCGCGGAGGAAGTCCGTGTCCTTATTGGAGAGATGTATAAGCTGCAAGCGGCTATCAATATACGCGTCAAACTCCGTGCCGCGAGGGTAAATCTCATACGCCGCATGGATATGTTGGTCAATGATTTGGCATACAAACTGAATCTGCTCGTTGCGGCTCAGTTCGCGCAACTCTGGATGCTCAACCAAGGCGCGGTCGATATCGTGATTAATCGATGGCGTGAGGCGATAGACAATACGCCCCTTCTGTCCCTTGATACCCACCGACATGGACACCAAGTCGTCCTTGCGCGATTTTTTCCACTTTGGATTATCGCGTTTGAGTTGCATCTCACGCGCTTTGAGATAGTCGCATGGATCGAACTCATAGGAGATACTGACGGGGCAGATATTGAGCTCCTTCACGCTCTCGAAAAAGTCTTCGGCATCAATCGTGAGCATCTTCAGCACACCCGGTTGGGTGAGATCGTTGCCGTCCTTGGCGCGTCCCTCGCGTTGAGCTAACCATATGGATTTATGGCGTTTACGCAAATGACGAATATACTGCGAGAGGGTGATGGCATTCTCGCGTTGGTCGTGAAAACTGCCATTACGAATCACCACAAAAGCGCGCAAGAAACGCACCACATGCTCGATCCACCATTTGCCGAACAGATTATTTCCAATACCGAAAAACGGATGAATAAAGTAGCGGGTACGCAGCAGGAAAGTGAGCCATGCAGCGTCCATGACAATATCTCGATGGTTGGTTATAAAGAACGCACCATGACGGATATCCCGCTCAATCAGTTTCTTATCGCCGTGGTATTGCAACTGGATTCCTTTCGTGGTCTTGCGGCGCATGATTAGCAGAGCAGGGTATAGGATAAGGAAATCTACCAACGGCAGAATCCACCCTGAGTAATATGCTCGAATATGTTTGAATTTCTTCATCGTGTTGTGTTAAATTATTGCTTATGTGTCATAATATCAAGAATGAGGTCGTCGGTGACCTTCATGCCGTCGTGTCCGATGCGTGTGAGATTGCGGATAGTGCGGTCAATATCGTCCTCCACGATACCTTCGGTAGAATCGGCATACGAGTGTTGCATCGCCAAATACGCACTGAAAATTGCCGTAGCCACACCGCTGGTGACCTTCAACGCACAGCCCGGTTTAGCACCGTCGCAAATCATACCTGAAATGTTGGCAATCATGTTCTTGATAGCATAAGTAATCTCCTCGTAGTTGCCGCCCATGAGGTAAGTGATACCCGCTGCTGAACCTGTGGCTGCCACCACGCAACCGCATAATGCTGACAATCTTCCAAGCGACTGCTTGATATAAATAACGGTGAGATTGCTCAGCGCCAGCGCGCGAAGCGTTCGCTCTTCGTTGCAATTATTCTCCTTCGCATACAAATACACAGGAATTGAACATGAAATGCCTTGATTACCCGAGCCAGAGTTGCTCATCACTTGCACCATGGCACCCGACATACGCGCATCGCATGCGCCACAGGTGTAACTGATAATCTTGGTGAAGAGGGTATTGCCAAAGAGCTTTTTCATTTCGGGCGTTGCAGTCAGTGTATTTGCTCGCAACAGTCGCCCCAGACCGTGACCGTATTGTTCGGCAAAGGATGTTTCGGCGGCAGCGGTGTTCATTTGTGCTCCCTCTAAGAGAAAAGCCAACTCTGAGGTATTCACGCTGGTCGCAAAATCATATACGCGGCGGAGGTTTAAGCCCTGTGGGCTATGGGACGCTTCGCTATTGGACGCTGGGCTAAGGGACGCTTCGCTAAGGGATATGGGCGAGGTAACAAAATGGGTATGCTCATCCATGATAGTGGCTTGCGCCGTTTGCTCGCCTTTGCGCACTTCGGCATGGATATAGAGGATACTGGGTGCCTCGTAGTTGATATGAATCTGTGCAGGCACGCGCAACATGTAGTCTTTGGCATACGCAACGGATTCAGGAGTAGCATCGCGCAAGACTTCCAACAGATACGCAGACTTGCCCACCGTAGCACCCAGCGCAATCGCGATTGGCAATCCCGTCATACCCGTATTGGGAATACCCACAGCAAGGGCATTCTTATAGACATTCTTTGAGAGGTAAACCGTTATCTCATCGGGTTCGCAGCCAAGGAGTTCTTTGGCGCGAGCCACACACAATGCCACTGCAATTGGCTCTGTACAACCAATAGCAGGGATAACCTCGCGGCGGAGTAGTTGAAGAAGTTCTGGATTAGTCATATCGCATGAAATGAAGTTTTAATCGGATGATGGTATAAAGAATCTGCACTTTGTCGAAGTGCGTGTTCGCGCTTTTTAGTCGATGGCGTAAGAGCTGAAAGAGTCTTTTTTTGTCTTCCTTGTGCGAAGTAGCTGTGCTGGAAGCCTCGTGTTGGCGATAGTAGTAACCCAAACAGTTGACTACGATGTATTCTGGATGAGCTAACCAATGGTCAATGGTGAATATGACATCCTCGTAGTACATGCGTTCAGGGAAAGTGATAGCATTCTTCTGTAGCCACTCATGTCTAAATATCCGTACCCATGGCGTGGTATATTTGAAGTGGTGGGGTTTGTGTAGGCTGATGCGTTCGCCTGTGCTGGAAACGCGTTGAAAACCATGCAAGATAACATCAGCTTTGTCAGCGAGAGGCAGTATATCGGAATACAGGTTAGGGGCTATATAATCGTCGGCATCTACGAAGGCAATCCACTCGCCAGTAGCATACTTGATGGCATTGTTGCGCGCAACCCCCTGTCCTTGATTGGGTTGGGTGTAGATCTCGATGCGCGAGTCGCGCTGGGCGAAATCTTGCGCTATGGATAGGCTGCTATCGGTAGAACCATCGTTGATGAGCAGGATCTGCAAATCGCGATGGGTCTGGTGTATGATGGACTCAATACACTGTGCCAAGTATTTCTCGGCATTGTATATGGGCACTATGACGCTTATTTTTGCCATGTCTGAACGCAATAGGTGAATAGTTGTTCGAATTGCTGGGCTTGTTTCTCGCGCGAGAATTGTTCTTTGTTGATGACTGCTTGACGAGTAAAACCTTTCTTTTGCCACTCGTGGTATTTGTCTAAAATAAATTCTTTAATATCATTTATATCAGATGAAGCCAATCCCGCGTTGGTCTCCCGAATAGTTTTTGCTAATAATCCGTTGTCGGATGGTACACATAGTATAGGCTTCTCGCAGCCCAATGCTTCATAGAACTTAGTAGTCATCATGCCGCGTGTTTCAGGATTGGTGAGTACGATGGCTATGCTACTTTGACGTAATTCATCACCCACTCGGTCAAGCGGAATAGGTAGATGATCTGGAGTGTGGAGGTTCAGTTTGATATTAGGCAAATTCAATTCTCGAATAGCCTGTTCAATAAGATATGTATTTTGAAATTCGTAAATTTTACCTATATACGAAATTTGAAATGTGTTCGTCGCTATATCCTGTGCATAAAACTGCGCGGGATCATATCCATTATAAATCAGTTCTACATTCTTGTTCAATGGGCGAATAAAATCCACATGCCATGGCGAGATCGTTGTAACTGCATCGGCAGCATGTAATACGCGGTTGCGGCGGCGGATGTTTGTCCATTTGTACCAATGACTAAATGGGCGTGCCCACCATTGACGATGGCTTTGATACTGAGCCCCAGGCACTTGCTCATCCAAATCGCGAATATCCGTGATAAGTGGAATGTGCTTCTCGCGAGCCACTTCGTATGCCGCGCGCAGGGGGAAGGTGGAGAATGTGGTGCAGAAAACCAAGTCAAACTGGTGCTCCTTCACTTGCTCTTTCACCCATTGTGAGAAGCGACGATTGCGCCAGTCGGTCAGTAATGACCAGAGCGATTGCCATGCCCACTCCCAAGTGTTGTGGTAGGCGATGGGCTTCTCAATGATGGGGTAGGCATGTGGAAAATCGTAGGACTGAAACTGCTCCGTATAGACCACAATTTGGTGTCCCTGACGAACGAGATAATCGCACAAATAGCGCAATCTCGGTGCGTAGGATGGCTTGCCAAAAGGGTCTGCTACTATCAGAATATTCAGTGTCATATATCTCTCGCCTTTAACCTCTAACCTATAAACTACAAATAATCTCCAATAACTTCGGATACAAACTGCGATGGTATATATTGCCCGCAGGGCTATTATTATGCCACAAAATTACCACTTCCCCTGCGTTCTGATGTATCTTTTCAAACAATCGCTGGCACTCAAAATATGCCTCATCCTCGCTGAGATTCATATATTGGGGATTACTCAAAGTACAATCCATCACCGTCAGTGGGTGGAGTACCAGATCGGTCAGTGTCATCGTCTTAGGATTAATCCAGCGTACTGGTCGGGTGGTCTGCAAACGGAAACCAACTTGGTCCGGGAACATCATTGTGAAGTCATCGGTTATTCCTATATTTACTAACATTTGCATGTCATCTATTGAGCAACGAAGATAATGACTACGATGGTACAAATCCTTAATTTTTATACTATCTCCGTCTCTAACACCCTCTTTGTTTACTATATGTGTGAATACAACCACATTGGTCATTTTTTCCCCATAGTAACTCGAATGTAATCCTATTTTGGCACCACTGTTTTCTATCAACATTTCTGCGGTCTCAAAGTCCTTGCCATCAAGTTTATATTGCGGATAATCATATCCTTTTCCCATGGTGTCTTTGACAAAGTAGATACATTCTGCTCTTTCCACTGTCTTGTCTTGCGCAATCAGCCACGAGAAGGTGAAGGCTGGATCATTGTGAATATCCTTTAATGAAGCCAATACTTTGCGCCATTGACCGCGCAATATGCCTCCCATAGCTCCGCGCCAATGACGATACTGGGCAACAGAATCCACATCATGTGTCAGATAGATTTGGCTAAACGATGGGGTAGGCAGCGGCAAATCCAGTAGTTTCATCAGCATGCGTGCATACTCGTCCACCGTAGGAATCATCAAACGGTTGTTTTGACCCAAAATGGAATACTTAGCAGCAAATCGCCCGTGCTCATCGCGCTGCGTGTTAATCAATTCCTCCGCCCGCGAGATAAAGAAGAAGGTGTTATAGACAATATCCGTGCGAATAACATAGCGTGTAATCGCTTCATCTTCAGGCGAAGCCGATCCACCAACTACAGCGTAGCGTTCTACAGCGCAGCGATCTAATTCTGGCATCACAATCTTTTTCCCAAATTGTCCATTAGGCACAATCACCACGCGGTAGTTCTGCCACTCCGTCTCGTCAGCCGTATAACCTACTTGCTTGGCAGCCTCTGCGTTGCCATAAAGCAAGAATTGGATAATGTAATCAATAATCTCTTTCATATTATTCTTCTTCACTCAAGATTTCCCATTCATATAGGCGTTGTTCCATCTCGCGTTTGATATGTTCATATCGTTGGAAGTTCTCCGCCGTTTGTTGTGCGACATCGGTCAGTAGTGCTTCTATCTCTTGTTGCTCCTGTTCCAACTTTGCAATAGCTGCTTCCACATCGGCAATCTGTTTCTCTTTCTTGCGACGCGCTGCTGCGGCGGCCTTCTGCGCCGCATAATCCTGTTTCGCAGAAGAGCTCTCGCCTTTCGCCTCATCGCCTTTTCGCCTCATCGCCTCATCGGTCTTCCTCTCCAATTCTTGGAGATTATCAATTCGCTTGCTGCGCAAGAAATCATAGATGCCGCCAAGGTGTTCTTTCACTTTTCCGCCGCCAAACTCATACACCTTGTCCACCAGTCCGTCCAAGAAATCGCGATCGTGGCTCACACAAATCACTGTGCCGTTAAACTCCTTCAACGCCGCTTTCAGCACATCCTTCGACTGCATGTCGAGGTGGTTAGTTGGCTCGTCAAGAATCAACAAGTTACATGGTTCCAGCAGCAAACGAATCATCGCCAAACGACTTCTCTCGCCACCCGATAGCACTTTCACTTTCTTCTCCGATGCTTCGCCACCGAACATAAACGCACCCAATATATTGCGTATCTGTGTGCGAATATCGCCCACCGCTACATTGTCAATCGTCTGGAATACAGTTAGTTCACCGTCCAACAATGCCGCTTGGTTCTGCGCAAAGTACCCAATCTTCACATTATGCCCAATTTTCAACTGACCCATATAATCCAACTGCCCCATGATACAGCGCACCAGTGTCGTCTTGCCTTCGCCGTTCTTACCCACAAACGCCACTTTCTCGCCTCTACGAATCGTGAAGGTCGCGTCTTGAAACACCGTATGCTCGCCAAAATCCTTGCGCAAATCTTCCACTATCACGGGGAAGTCGCCGCTGCGTGGCGCAGGTGGAAAACGCAAACTCAAGCGCGAGTTGTCTTCTAGATCCACCTCCAATCGCTCCAACTTCTCCAGTTGCTTAATGCGCGACTGCACTTGCACCGCTTTGGTGGCTTTATATCGGAAGCGCTCAATGAATTCCTCCGTCTCCTGAATCATTTTCTGTTGATTCATATAGGCGCGAACCTGTTGCTCATGACGCTCTTGGCGGAGTACCTTGAACTGTGAGTAAGGCGCATTGTAGTCGTATATGCGTCCAAGCGTAATCTCAATCGTTCGTGTCGTCACATTGTCCAAAAAAGCGCGGTCGTGACTCACCAATACCAGCGCACTACCATTGTTCTTGAGGAACTCCTCCAGCCATTGTATTGACTCTATATCCAAGTGGTTAGTCGGCTCATCAAGTAGCAGCAAGTCAGGGTGTTGCAAGAGTATCTTTGCCAACTCAATACGCATACGCCAGCCACCCGAGAACTCCGAACAAGGGCGGTCGAAATCCTTCCTTTCAAAGCCCAAACCAATAATCGTCCTGTCCATCTCCGCGATAAATCGTGCCTCCTCGCCTGATATTCCTGCCTCTAAACTGTAGGCGCTTGCGCCGTCCTGTAGCGAAGCGTTCTCTACACTATCGCTCTTGTGAGCGATGACTGACATCACATCCTCCCTCAGCGTTTTCCCGTCCACATGCATCATCACCTGTGGCAAGTAACCGATGGTCAGGTCGCCCATCTTGCTGATGCGACCCGATGTAGGAGTCTCCACTCCCGCCAACAATCGGAGCAGAGTCGTCTTACCCGCACCGTTCTTGCCTACCAACGCCACTCTGTCGCGCGGGTTAATCAAAAAAGTAATATCGTCCAATATCGGACGCGAGGAGTATTCTATGCTGAGATGTTCTACGCTTATCATATAAAACTGTCTTTCAATTCGTTTAATGCTCTACCTGTATAACTATCCGCACACTCCATAATCTGCTCTGGCGTGCCTTCTGCCACTATCCTTCCGCCTTCATCGCCTCCCTCTGGTCCTAAGTCTATAATATGGTCGGCTGCCAATATCACCGATGGATTATGCTCAATCACCAACACCGAGTGTCCTCTGCTAATCAGCGCATTCAGCGCTTTCAACAGCACTGCCACATCGTGGTGATGCAAGCCCGTTGTGGGCTCATCAAAGATGAAGAGGGTAGGTGTTGCGTTCTCTTGTGCCAAGAACGATGCCAACTTCACGCGCTGACTCTCGCCACCCGATAAGGTACTACCTGCTTGACCCAACTTCACATAGCCTATACCTACATCCTGCAACGGCTTCAACCTGTTGACAATCTTCTTGCACGCCGCATCCTCCGCAAAGAACTCTATCGCCTGATTGACTGTCATCTCCAGCACATCGTATATGTTCTTTTCGCGGTATAGCACATCCAGCACATCCTGCTTGAAGCGTTTGCCCTTGCAGTGCTCGCACTCCAACACTATATCCGCCATAAACTGCATCTCTATCCGTATCGTTCCTTCACCTTGGCAGGCTTCGCACCTACCACCTGGCGTGTTAAACGAGAAATGCGATGGCGTGAAGCCCAACTGTTTGCTCAATTGCTGCTCCGCGTACAATTTGCGTATCTCGTCGTATGCCTTCAGATAGGTCACAGGGTTCGAACGCGATGATTTGGTCAATGGGTTCTGATCCACAAACTCCACATTATGAATCAATTGCAGACTGCCCCTTAGACTACCAAAGTCGCCCGTTCGTTCGGCTATACCGCCGTAATGCTTCTTCAGCGCAGGGTATAGCACCTTCGTAATCAGCGACGATTTGCCGCTGCCGCTGACACCCGTCACCACAGTCATCACATTCAGCGGGAAGCGAACATTGATATTCTTCAAGTTGTTTTCAGTTGCACCGATAACCTCGATGTAGTTATTCCATTGGCGTCTATAAGGCGGAATAGAGTAGGTGAATTTCTCTATTTTCGGTGCGCCCGCATATACCAGTTCGCCGCCATGGCGACCTGCTTTCGGACCAATCTCTATCGAATAATCCGCTGCTTTCTGTATCTCATCATCGTGCTCTACGACCACTATCGTATTGCCCAAATCGCGCAACTGCTTCAGCACATGTATCAGCCGTTGTGTATCTCTTGGGTGCAAACCGATACTGGGTTCGTCCAGTACATACAATGAACCTACCAAACTACTACCCAACGACTTAGCCAAGTTGATTCGCTGTCCCTCGCCACCCGATAAGGTGCTGGACATACGACTCAAGGTCAAATAACCCAAGCCCACATCCTGCATAAACTGAAGCCGCGAACGAATCTCCGTTAAAAGAGGTTCAAAAGGAGAGAGTTTTCCATCACCTCCTGCAGGGACAGCACTTCGCCCATCGGGCGACACTACAGCTGCTGTGCAGTCTTTAAACCACTCCGCTAATTGCGTGATCGGCATCTGACTCAACTCCGTAATCGACTTTCCGCCTACCAACACATACTCTGCCTCTTTCCTCAATCGCTTGCCCAAGCAGTCAGGACATATCGCCTTACCGCGATAGCGACTAAGCATCACGCGATACTGTATCTTGGCGTATTGTTTGCTCTCCAGTTCGTGGAAAAAGTCGTTCAATCCGTGAAAATGTTCGTTGCCTATCCATAGCAACTGCTTCTGTTCTGCTGTCAGTTCGTAGTAGGGTGTGTGTATTGGAAAGTCAAACTTATCCGCCGCATAAATCAGTGCTTCGTTCCAAAGCCCCATCTTTTCGCCTTTCCAGCATGCTATGGCTCCTTCGTATATCGTTTTTGTCTTGTCTGGAACGACCAAGTCTGGGTCTATACCAATCACATTGCCGTACCCGCCGCAGGTTGGACAAGCCCCCAATGGACTATTAAAATCAAACAGGTGTTCCGTGGGCTCCATAAATGTAATCCCGTCTGCCTCAAAGCGTTGCGAGAATGTAATAATCTTAGATTCTCTGCCACCTTCAGGCGAAGCCGATCTACAGCCCGTAGGGCGATCTTCAGCGCAGCAATCTATATTTGGTAACTCCATCACCAACCTGCACTCGCCTTTTCCCTCAAAGAACGCCGTCTGCACCGAGTCCGCAAAGCGGTTCAGCGTACTCTCCTCGCCATCGGCTATGACGCGGTCAACCAGCAGATAGGTCTTGGCAAGCGCAATGTTGGCGCATGCAGGTGTTGTTGAATTTTGTTGTTTATGTTGTTGGATTAAAGCATCTCTGTTGTTTGTCAGCACTTGATTCAGTCGCAGCACTTCCCCCGTTCCATCCTCTTTGAATTGGTACAAACGAGCAAAGCCCTGTTGCTGCCAAATACCCAATTGTTCCTCAATATTCTCCGCTACGATAGGCGACAATAGCAGCACTTTAGTCCCTATAGGTTGCTTTCTGAGGCACTCCACCACATCATGCACGCTATGGCGCTTCACCTCCATGCCGCTCACAGGCGAAATGGTTTTTCCTGCGCGCGCAAACAACAATTTGAGATACTCGTGTATCTCCGTCACTGTTCCCACCGTACTGCGTGGGTTGCGGTTGGTCACTTTCTGTTCAATAGCTATGGCAGGGGGAATACCGTCAATGAAGTCCACATCGGGTTTCTGCATGCGCCCAAGGAACTGCCGTGCATACGAACTCAGGCTCTCTACATAACGCCGTTGACCTTCGGCAAACAATGTGTCGAAGGCCAATGATGACTTACCGCTACCGCTGACACCCGAGATAACGACCAACTTGTTGCGTGGAATATCTACGGTTATGTCCTTCAGGTTATGCGTCCGTGCCCTGTGAATATGTATTACATCTTCGTTCAAATTTTCTTGCCTTTAACCTTTAACCTCTAACCTATTTCTTCAAGTATTCCACCGCCAAACTATCCACCAGTTGCTTCAGTTCGGGGTTATACAGGTTTCTATATTCCTCGCTCAGTTCGGGGATACGAATCACCTGACCTTCACGCACTTGTGCAGGGTGTTTAATAATGTCTCTATTCGCTTCGTAGATAAACACCCACAAGTCTTTTTGTGCGTAATACTTGTAGGCTATCCATGCCAATCGACTATCTTTTCCCACGCGCTCTATGCCGATAAAATTCACATACTCGCGTGGTTTCTCTGCTAATGTCAGTTCTTTCACCTCTACCACTTCTACCACTTCTACCACTTCTTCCACTACCTCTGTGGTTGGCTGACAGTCTTGCATACATTGCCACCACTGAATCAATGTTGCACGGAAATACACGCCCGTTCCCACTATACCCAACAGCAACAGCGCACCAATCACCCAACACACCCACTTGTGGCACTTGCATGTAGGTTCTTGTGTTGGTTCTTCCTTAACAGGTTCCTCCACTGGTTCCTCGATAGGCTCTTCCACAACTTCTTCTATGGGTTCCTCTACTGGCTCTTCCATTGGTTCCTCTGCAACTTCTTCTATAGGTTCCTCTGCGGGGAGGGGTTGGGGGGAGGCTTCTGCATTCACCGCTTGTCCTAATTCTGCCAATATATCCACGATTTCATCGGCTTGTTCGCCAAGTTTCTTGATAGGATCGTTGTTGATTTCAGCCATTACAGTTTCTGTTTTTGGGTGTTCCATGCGCTTCTCCACGCTCTCTTTGAGCATAGACTCGGCATTGAATATCAGTTTGTTATATCCATCTATGACAAACTCTTCGCCTGTCGCAATATTTACACTTTTGCGTGGTGCTATGGCTTTCAAAGCGAAAGTGCCAATCCCTTTGATTTTCACTTGCTTATCCTTCTCTAACCCGTTTAGGGTTGCGTCCACCAAAGCGTTCAAAAATTGCTCAGACTCTTGTTCCGACACATTGGCTATTTGTGCCACGGCCTTGCGCAGTTCTGCCCATGTCAATTTTTCGTTTGCCATATCTTATTCCTCCTTATTATTTCTGTAAAAATGCTCTTTCACAGCCGCAGTGGGTTTGAAAGTCAATTGCATTTTTTCTGGTATTTCCGTGCGTTCTTTTGTTTTGGGGTGTACCACGATGCGCGCACTCTTGCGTGTCATTTCCAGCGTACCAAAATTCTGCAATTGTACACTTTTGCCTCCTAATAGTTCTTTTTGCAGCACTGCCACGGTCGCATTCAACAACTCTTCCGTGTGTGTCTTAGTCATTGATGTGCTTGTTGCAATGTGTTGAATCAAGTCTTTCGTTTTCATGTTATATTGTTTTTTCTATAACACCATACAAATCAAAGTCCTCTGATTTTATGATAGTTACCTCGTAATAATTTCCTGCCTCTAACCTTTCGCCTTTCGCCTCTTTCTCTATCAGCACCTCGCAATCCACTTCGGGGGAGTCGTATTGTGTGCGTCCTACATAGTATTCCTCTTCCTCTCTGTCTATCACCACGCGTTGTGTTGTGCCCACCATTTGGCTCAAAATCTCCGATGAAATCGACTGTTGTATTGCCATCAGGGTGTCCACGCGTCGTTCTTTTTCCTCTTGCGGAATATCATCTTTGTAGTGGTTTGCTGCAAATGTCCCTTCTTCTTCGCTGTACGCAAAGGCTCCTAACCGCTCAAAACGCATTGTTTTCACCCACTCACATAACTCGTTGAAATCCTCCTCCGTTTCTCCGGGGTGTCCTACCAACAGGGTAGTTCTGATACATATCCCCGGCACTTCGCGGCGTATGCGCGCGATTACTGCATCTTGTTCTTCGCGGGTGATATGGCGGTGCATTTTCTTCAGCATGTTGTCCGAACAATGTTGAAGCGCAATATCCATGTACTTGCACACATTCTTGTGTTTTGCCATCACGGGCAGCAGGTCGTATGGAAAATTTGTAGGGTAGGTGTAGTGCAATCGTATCCACTCCACGCCTTCTATCTGCGCCATTTCATCGACCAATTGTGCCAATCGGTGTTCGCCATAGAGGTCCAATCCGTAGCTGGACAAGTCTTGTGCAATCACATTAAACTCTTTCACGCCTTCGCCAACCAACCACCTCACTTCGTCCAGTATCTCTTCTTTGGGGCGTGATGTAAATTTCCCCGTAATCAACGGTATCGCGCAGTACGAGCAGTACCTATTACACCCCTCCGCAATCTTCAGATACGCATAGTGCTTCGGTGTCGTGAGCTTCCTTTCATAATCCTTGCCTTTAACCTCTAACCTTTCGCCTTTAACCTCATTGACAATCCCCATATAATCGAACTTCCCAAACCACTTATCCACTTCGGGGATCTCCCCTGGCAGTTCTTCTCTGTAGCGTTGCGACAGGCAGCCCATTACATACAACTTGCGGAGTTTGCCTTTTGTTTTTCGCTCCGCAAATTGCAGAATGATGTCTATGCTTTCTTCTTTGGCATCGCCGATGAATCCGCAGGTATTGATGATAGCTATCTCGCCTTTGGGTGTAGCCGAATCGTGTACGCAGCGATACCCTGCCAATTCCAATTGGCGCATCAATCGCTCTGCGTCCACCAAGTTCTTCGAGCAACCCAATGTGATTATGTCTATCTCTCCTTTTCTCATATCTTCCATCTTCAAGCGCAGCGAACTTCCATCTTCAAGCGAAGCGATCTAATTCCCCAACTCGCTATGGAACTTAATTCTCACCAGTCGGACATTGATCTCGTCGTAGTCATCTTCGCCCAGCTCTTCCATAGCCAATTTGATGCTGTCATTGTCGGCGTGGCGGAAGTAGTCGTAGATGTCAAATTCCTCATCGGGATCCACTACTTCGTCAATAAAGTATTTGATATTCAGTCGTGTACCTGAATATACGATAGCTTCTATCTCTTCCAGCATTTCTTCCATCGACATGCCTAATCGCTCAGCCAAGTCGTCCAGTGCCACGCGTCTATCAATTGCTTGAATGATAGCTATTTTTCGTGCCGAGTTCTTGGCTACGGTGCGAACGCGCAGGTCTTCGGGGCGGATAATATCGTTTTCTTCTACATACCCTTTGATTAGTTTGATGAACTCATCGCCGTAGCGTTTTGCTTTTCCTACGCCTACACCGGGAATGTTTTGCAATTCTTCCATTGTGATTGGATAGCTGGTTGCCATGGCTTCCAAACTTCCGTCTTGGAATATCACGAATGGTGGCACATTCATGCGTTTGCTGAGTTTCTTGCGCAGGTCTTTCAGTATGGAGAACAGCACATCGTCTGCTGCGGCGCATGCGCCTATACCTGATTCCATGTCGGCATCTTCATCCTCGTTGTGTACTTCAATGGGCACTTCGAATTTCGTTGGGCGTTTCATGAATTTCTTGCCTTCGGGGGTCAGTTTCAGGTCGCCGTAGGACTCGATGTCTTTTTTGATGTATCCTTTCAGCAGGGCTTGACGGATGATAGCGTGTAGTGTTGCTTCATCTTCGTCTTCGCCCGAACCGAAGTTCTCCAGTTCGTTGTGCTTGTATGAAATGACGGTTGATGTCTCGTTGCCTCGGATAATATCCACCACATGGCGCGAGCGGAATTTCTCGTTGAGTTGGTGAATAGTTTCCAATATCAGTCCCAAGAGTTCGGTTGCGTCCATCATGCGATAGGTCTTACGACAGTTGTCGCAGTTGCCACATTTGTCTTGGTTGTATTCTTCGCCAAAGTAGTTCAGCAGTAGTTTTCTGCGGCATATTGGGCTTTCTGCATACGATTGTGTTTCAAACAGTAGCAAGTTGCTAATCTCTTGTTCTGCAACGGGTTTGCCTTGTTGAAATTTCCGTAGTCGTTCGATGTCTTTGGGCGAGTAGAAGCATATGCACTGTCCTTCTCCGCCGTCGCGACCCGCGCGACCAGTCTCTTGGTAGTAGCCTTCCAGTGATTTTGGAATGTCGTAGTGTATCACAAAGCGCACATCGGGTTTGTCAATACCCATACCAAACGCGATGGTTGCTACTATCACTTGCACTTTCTCCATCAGGAAGGCGTCTTGGTTTGCGCTACGCGTAGCGGCGTCCATGCCTGCGTGATAGGGGAGAGCGGGAATATTGTTTACATTCAGGGTTGCGGCCAATTCTTCTACGGTTTTTCGGCTCAAGCAATAGATGATACCTGACTTTCCGCTCATGGTGCGGATGTATTTCACGATGTCTTTATCCACCTCATCGTTCTTTTCGCGTACCTCATAATATAGGTTAGGGCGGTTGAATGATGATTTGAATACCGTTGCGTGTAGCATGTCCAAGTTTTTCTGTATGTCGTGCTGCACTTTGGGTGTTGCGGTAGCGGTCAGGGCTATGATTGGTGCTTTGCCGATGCGTTCCACGATGGGGTGAATGCGTCTGTATTCAGGTCGGAAGTCATGTCCCCATTCCGAGATACAATGGGCTTCGTCCACTGCGTAGAAAGATATTTTTACTTCTCTCAGGAAGTCCACATTCTCATCTTTGGTCAGTGATTCGGGAGCCACATATAGTAGTTTGGTTTTGCCTGATAGTACATCTGCTTTCACTGCATGGATTTCTGGGCGTGAGAGGGAAGAGTTTAGGAAGTGTGCTACGCCGTCTTCTTCCGAGAAGTTGCGCATGGCATCCACTTGGTTTTTCATCAGGGCTATCAGTGGTGAGATGACGATGGCTACACCCTCCATCAGCAGTGATGGCAGCTGATAGCATAGACTTTTACCTCCGCCTGTTGGCATCAATACGAAGGTATCTTTGCCGTCCATGAGGTTGTTAATGATTGCTTCTTGGTTTCCTTTGAATGAGTCGAAACCAAAGTTTTGTTGTAGTGCTTTAATTAGTTGTTCATGTCGTGTCATACGAACTGTATAATATTATAATAATGTTTCACCTCTCGCCTCATCGCCTTTCGCCTAATTCAACTGCAAAATTACAACAAAAATTTCATATATGCAAATCTTTTGCTTAAAAAAATAGTTATTTTTTCTTTTTGCATCTTTAATTCCCTGATATTCACTTTGTAACAGGAGCATAGTTGTTGTTATTGTCATCGTTATTGTTAGGGATTTATATACTTGTTGACACCATGACTTGCCGCGGCAGGGAGTTGATTGCCGCGGAAGTTGTTTGAGTTGTTTTTTATAAATAATTCATTCTTCTTGATCCTTCTTTCATGGTTATTCTTCTTCCTCTTCTGGAAGCATTTGTGTGAAAAATTGCATTTTTTTTGTTTTTTGTTTGCGCGTGTGAAAAAAAAGTAGTACCTTTGTGCCCGATTTTGAAAAAACGAAAATATTTTCGATAAAATACATGTCATGACAGAAAAACGCAACTTGTCCTTCGGACAGCTTTTTAACCTCAGTTTTGGATTCTTTGGAGTCCAAATTGCTTATGCACTTCAGAGTGCTAATATCTCTCGTATTTTTGCCACTTTAGGCGCTGATCCTCACCAACTTTCATTCTTCTGGGTACTCCCTCCATTGATGGGTATGATTGTACAGCCATTGGTAGGTAAGTATTCCGACAAGACTTGGAATCGCCTTGGTCGTCGCAAACCTTATCTTATTGTAGGTGCGCTCATCGCAGTGGCAGTGATGTTGCTCTTGCCTAATGCAGGTAACTTCACTTTTGGACAATCCCTCTTCTTGGGTCTTAATGCAGCCATGTGGTTTGGATTGTTCTCACTCATGTTCTTGGATACTTCTATCAATATTGCTATGCAACCATTCAAGATGATGGTCGGCGATATGGTGAACGAGGAGCAAAAAGGTCTTGCTTATTCTATCCAATCCTTCCTTTGCAACGCTGGTTCACTCGCAGGTTACATCTTCCCAATCCTCTTTACTTGGGTAGGTATCGCTAATACGGCTCCAGAAGGCGTTATTCCAGATTCTGTGAAGTGGAGTTTCTATATTGGTGCCGCTATTCTTATGCTTTGCGTACTCTATACCTTCGTGACTGTTAAGGAGTTGAATCCAGAGGAATATGCTAAGTTCCACGGACTTGAGGCTAAGAAAGACGAGAAGAAAGAAGACCCAAGTTTCATCAAACTGCTCATCAATGCACCTTCTACCTTCTGGACAGTAGGTCTTGTTCAATTCTTCTGCTGGGCAGCATTCCTCTTCATGTGGACATACTCCAACGGTGCCATCGCTACCCAATGCTTCAGTTGGGACGGTGTGAATACCGCTGCGGAAGCTTTCCAAACAGCAGGTAACTGGGTAGGCGTTTGCTTCGCTATCCAAGCCGTTGGTTCTATGCTTTGGGCGTTGATTATGCCAACGCTTGAGAAATACTTCCATAATAAGGGCGCATACGCTATCTCATTGATTGTAGGTGCGTTAGGCTTTATCTCAACCTTGTTTGTTACCAACCAATATGTGTTGCTCGTTTCTTACGCATTTATTGGCGCGGCATGGGCAGCTATGTTGGCAGTGCCATTCACTATCTTGACCAATTCACTCAAGGGTGACAATATGGGGTATTATCTTGGCTTGTTCAATTGTACTATTTGTTTGCCTCAGATTGTGGCAGCGTTGATTGGTGGTGCAATCCTTAAGTATATATGCGCGGGCTCGCAGGTGGGCATGTTGGTTGCAGCAGGTGTGCTGCTTATCCTCGGCGCTATCAGCGTAGTCCTCATCAAAGAAGGCAAGAAGGCTTAATAAATTGACGATAATTGTCGTTTTAATTGACCTTAATTGTCGTAAAAACAATAAAAACAACTAAAAACAATAAATTAACAAATTCTAAAAACAAAAAAGTGATGAAAAACAAGACATTTTTACTTGTTCTGTTCGCAGCATTCTCTTTGACAATGTCTGCGCAGATTACGGGTACCGTTTTGGAAGCATCGACTGATTTTCCTATTATTGGTGCCAGTGTCGTTGAAGTCGGCACTACCAATGGTGTGATTACAGATTTCGATGGTAATTTCGTTATTGATGTAGCTGAGGGTGCGCAAATCCAAATCAGTTACATGGGTTTCCAAGCACAAACGCTTGCTGCCAAAGATGGTATGGTTGTAAAACTCGAAGAGGATACCTATGTCCTCCAAGAGGTAGTAGCAATCGGTTATGGTTCACAAAAGAAGAAAGAGGTTACTGGCTCTGTTGCTTCTGTAAAGGCAGAAGACTTCAATGCAGGTATTAAATCGAACCCTGTAGGTCTTCTACAAGGTAAAGTGGCTGGTTTGAATATCAGCCGTACCACTTCTGACCCAACTTCTACGGGATACAATATCCAAATCCGTGGTTTCTCTACTCTTGGTCAAGGTACTGGTTCTGCTCCTCTGTATATCGTTGATGGAGTGCCAACAAGCAATATTGACAATATCGCTCCAGATGAAATCGCTTCTATGGATGTCCTCAAAGACGGTTCTGCTGCTGCTATCTATGGTACTCGTGGTACCAATGGTGTAATCTTGATTACTACCAAGCGCGGTGAAGGTAATAGCGATAAAGCCGAAACGCAATTGGAATATGCAGGATATATGAGTGTATCTTGGATTAATAGCCGTGTTGGTATGGCTAATGCGGAGGAATTCCGTAATTTGAGCACATATACTGGCGGCTTGTTGTCTGGTATAGATCACGGAGCAACTACCGATTGGACTAAGGCGTTGAGTCGTGATGCTGCTATTACACATAATCATAATGTAGCAATCTCTGGCTCACATAAGAATTTCAGCTATCGTGCTTCTATCAACTACAAGGATGCAGAAGGTATCGCAATCAATAATGGTCGTAATGAGATTACTGCTAAATTGGCTGCTGACCAAAAGTGCTTGAATGGTTGGTTGAAATTGCAATATGATATTTCGTACATGCACTATCGCAATGATTATTCATCTGCGGACTATACACTGGCGGCACAACTCAACCCTACAATGCCTATCTACGATGAAAACTCTCCTAATGGCTATTATTTGGTGTCTAATAGTGGTCAATCAAACCCAGTAGAGCGTCTGTATAATACTGAAAGTTATCAAGATGGTAATTTCTTCCGTGGATCTATCAAGGCTACTGTTGATATTAAATCGCTTCCTGGTTTGAAAGTGAATGCTTTTGCTGCTATTGAAGAAGGTGATAACCGTAGTTATTCATATACTGGCGAATTGCTTTCTCCTAACTCTATTGGTAGTAGCGATTGGGCTAATCGCCAATATGACATGGGATTGAATCAATTGTATGAAGCTACTATTGATTATGTAGGTCAATGGAACGAGCATAGTCTTGTTGCTGTAGCTGGTTTCTCATACCAACATTTTATGAATGATGGATTGAACGCTTCGAATAAAGGATTTGTAATGCCTTCTCTTAAATATTATTCAATTGGTGAAGGTGACGCATCTAAAGATAATCTTTCTGTCGGCTCTTGGCGTAATTCACACGCGTTGGCAGCAGGCTTCGCTCGTGTTAACTATAACTACGATGACAAGTACCTTCTCTCTGTTTCATTGCGTGCTGAAGGATCAAGCCGTTTCGGCGCAAACAACAAATGGGGTTATTTCCCTGCTGCAAGTGCTGGTTGGCGCATTAAAGGTGAAGACTTTATGAGCGATGTAGAGTGGGTTGACGAATTGAAACTTCGCGCAGGCTTTGGTGTTACTGGTAACAATGTAGGCTCAAGCCTTATGTCTGTAGCACTTCTTTCTAAATCCGATGTGATTACTATTGGTGGAAAAGAGGTTAATACATACAAGGTAACTCAGAATGTCAATCCTGACTTGAAATGGGAGAAGAAATACGAGTACAACCTTGGCGTTGACTATGGATTCTTCAATAATCGTTTGACAGGTAGCCTTGAAGGTTATGTTCGTAATACCAAAGACCTCCTTTGGTGGTACGATGTTCCAACTCCTCCATATCAATACGACAAGTTGCTTGCTAACGCTGGTGAGATGCTTTCTTATGGTGTCGAACTCGCTGTTACTGGTGTAGCTGTTCAAAAGAAAGATGTAACTTGGACTTCTTCACTTACATTGGCTTGGAACGAGAACATCATTACTAAACTTTCTGATCCTGAAAAAGGTTTCAACTATACATCTTCTCCACAAGGTAACCTCTATGGTAACAAATTCAATGGTTCTGACTCTTATACACAAATCCTCTTGGAAGGTGGTAAGGTTGGTCAGTTCTATGGTTATAAGTTCTTGGGCTTTAATAACAAGGGAGAGTGGATGTACGAAGATCAATATGGTGGCGCTACTGCGAAGCCTACTGCTGCTGACAAGCAATATTTAGGTTCTGCACAACCTGCTATTACTTATGGTTGGAACAATACTGTTCGCTACAAGAATTTTGACGCTACTATATTCTTGCGCGGTGTTGTTGGTAATAAGGTGTTGAATGCAACACGCTTTATGTACACACCTGACGGTACTGACAAAACTACGGATTACAATTTCTTCGTGAAGGATATCGCTTCTGGTAATGGTCCTACGAAAACTAACGGTGCAGTATATGCTGATTACAACCACTTCTCAAGTTATTGGTTGGAGGATGGCTCATACTTGAAGTGTGATAATATTACTCTTGGATATACTTTCCATTTCAAGGATAATAAATATGCTCGTTCTTTGCGCCTCTATGCAACTGGACAAAATCTCTTTACAATCACCTCTTATTCAGGTCTTGATCCAGAGATTAATACTTCTTGCATTGACTATCCTGGTATAGAAATCAATAACTTCTATCCTAAGACTGCAACCTTCTTGTTCGGTGTAAATCTTAATCTCTTTTAATTTGTCGAAATAATGAAAAAGATTCTAAAATACGCGCTGGTTTGCGCGATCGCATTACCAATCTTCTCTGCTTGTAATATGCTGGAGGAAGAAAACTTTGGTAAGCCAACTACTGACCAAATGCTTCAAAATGAGCAGAATGTGACTAATCTTGTTGGTCAAGCTTATGCGGATCTCCGTTTTATGCATGACCACTGGGGATATTGGGGAGTAAATACGCTGACATCAGATGAAGGTCTTTGCCCTATTCGAAAAGGTGGTGACTGGAACGATGGTGGTTATTGGAAATACCTCAATACTCACGAGTGGAATGCATACGGTGAAGCGTTCAAAAATATTTGGAACTGTACTGTATCAGGTTCAGTACTGTGTAACAACTTGTTGGAAACATTGTATTCGAATGAGGACAATATGTCACCAGAGTTGTATGCTATGTATGTAGGTGAGATGGAGGTTCTTCGTTCTTACTACTACTATCTTCTCTTTGACTCTTTTGGTCGCATTCCTTACATGGAGGACTATTCTGATCGTAACGAACAATTGCTTGACCCATGGGTTACTTGGGCACACTTAGTTTCTTGTCTTGAGCGCAATGCGCCTAATATGGCTGTTGTAAATGATGCTAATCGCCAATTGTATTTGGGTCGTTGTACACAAGGTGTTGCTTATACTTTGTTGGCTAAGTTATATCTCAATGCAGAGTCTTATGGATGTACTCCTGAGAATGTTATGGCTGCTAAACGCACATGCACAGTGCAAAATGGTAAAGAGGGATCTGTTCTTTTGCAGGAGGTCGGTATCAATATCGCCAGCGCAGAGGATTTCTATACCAATGCGGTTCGTTGCCTCAATAAAGTGATTAACTCTGGCGCTTATGCTATTGAGAGTAACTATTTCAATAACTTCCTGCTTGAGAACGGTGGTAGCAAGGAAAATATCTTTACTATCGTTGAGGATGGTACTACCAACAACGAGCGTGATCAATATTCTTGCAAAAACAAATTGCGTATTTGCTATCTCTCTTTGCACTACAAGTTCCAAACTCGTTTCAATATGAAGCTTGATTGCTGGAATGGTTTCGTTGCGCGTCCTCAATTCATGGAAATTTACAACAATCGTGATGTGCGTGGTGCTGGTGATAGAAAGGGTACTATGACTAACGAGCAATTTGCATGGTTCCTTGGTCCTCTCTGTACAGAGAAGGGCGATACAATCGCTGATAATGATGGCACTCCTATCGTTATTGTTCCAGAAATTGAATCGCTTGATGCTGCTAACCGTGTAGAAGGTGCTCGTATGTATAAATATGAGATTGACAAAACAGGTACATATACTTACATGGAGAACGACTTTGTACTCTTCCGCTATGCTGATGTTATCTTGATGAAGAAAGAAGCACTTTTGCGTGGTGGTCAAGACGATGCTCCTGGTATAGAAAATACTGCTGTAGATGCTATAAAGAAGCGTGCTTTTGCTTATGAAGCTGATCCTATTGC
>JAGBZD010000054.1 GCA_017628395.1 Paludibacteraceae bacterium
AGCACGCCAATTGCCAGGAGAAATATATGACATCACTTCATTGCATGTGGCAGATGATTATATCCAATCGCAAATGGAGAACAACCCCAATGACTTTGATTTATATGATGCAATGATATTGGCAAGAGAAATGGAGATTGCTTTGTGGTTAGAAGAACATCCAGAAGTTACAAGTTATGTTATCTTGGACGATCAATCCACCTTCCGCCAACTCAAAGAACATTTTGTGCAAATTAACCCAAAATCTGGCATTACAAATAAAGATACTGAACGAGTAATCATCATTTTAAATATTAAATAATTATGGCAAAAGTAACATTTGAAACTTTAAATCCCGAAGCTCCTCTATTTACTGAATTGAGTAAAAAAGGAGAATATAAATGGTGGGAGAAAATGAAGAATCATTCCGACCTTTATATTGAAATCCGAAAAGATAACAATATCAATGTATATTATCAAGGTGGAAGTGTAGTTAAATTACATTATTGCAAGAAGCATAAGAAAATACAAGCATTTACTCATCCTAAATATCTTGGTGGAAAGGGAAAGACTTATGTGAACTGTATTGATATATTGGATGAAAAGTTCGACTCTATCCTTGAAAACATTCGCACGCATTATTCACAAAAGAAAGGTATTAGCAAAGAGAAATGGAGTGAAAAGTATATCCAAGGTAATATAATTGTTAAGAATAAACACAACTATCTTGACTCGGAGTTCGCTTATGTTGAAGATGGAATTGATATTCGAATTGACCTCGTTGAATGTATTGCAGGTGAACTAAGATTTGTGGAGTTAAAGAGGATAGATGATAACAGAATGGTTTCGTTGGATATGCATCCAGAAATCTTGTCGCAAGTGGCAAGTTATAGGGAGTTTATTAAGATGCATAAAGAGGACATTATCGATTATTATAAAAGGTTATATGCTATCAAGAAAGTCCTCAAACTTCCAGTTCCTTTTAGTGAGCCCCAAAAACTTAACACTGAGCCTAAGTTGTTGATATTTGACCGGTGGATTAAAGAAACTGATGGTCGTTCCACTCATCGCTCTATGATGGAGCAAATTTTAGAAGAAGTTGCGGAACCAAAGATAGACTATACTATTATTAATTCCTTGGATGTTCCAAGTAGGTATTTTTATAGAAAAGAATTGCAAAGGCAACTCCATTTCTATCAAACTGAGCTCAAAGATACGGCTGAAGTCGGAGGCTTATTCCTTAATCAAGGGAGGGATTTTGTTCTGATAGAAAGAGATAGTCATCATAATTTATTCTCCTCAATAATTGATGGACCAGTTGGCGTGCTGAAGTACTTCAAAGACTATGGTATTGCGTGGTGGGGAGAGAATGTTAAGTACGAAAGACCAACGGGGCACTTGGTTTCGTCTCAAATACACTGTTTGAATCATTTGTTCGCTTTACGGAATGATCCGGTAATCATAAAGGAAATCATTGAAAATGCGACTGGTTTGAAGATTGATACAATTTTACCATCGCCGATAGATAAACAAGGATATATTGCTTTTGAATTTGTTTACAAGAACAAGGAGTTATTGGGTGAGAATTATAAATCTCGCGGCGCTCGTTGTACTTCAGTTGATGCGTTTGTATATGCTAAACTATTAAATGGCAAAAAAATACTAATTCCCATCGAGTGGAAATACACTGAAACATACAAGGGTGACGAAGCACGAGAGAGCAGTTTCGTAAGATATACTCGTATCCACAAAGGGTCTGATTGTCAGAAATGGACATCGCTTTATCGGGCAGATCCATTCTATGAATTAATGCGTCAGACTCTTCTCGCAGAAAGAATAATAAGTGCTGAGGGCTGTGGAATAGAGGCAGACGATTATGCCCATATTGTAGTTTGTCCTAATGGGAACAAAGAATTGTTGGATGATATTGATACCTTTAAATCCACACTATCTAATAAAGGACAAAAGCGCTTACATGTCATAGATCCAGAAGCCCTTCTTGCTCCTCTCGAACATTTTGTCGAATATAAGGATTTAATCAATTATCTTCAGTCCCGTTACTGGAAAAAATAACTTTTTTCAAAAAAAATCTCATTTTCTTTGCGAGGGTGCCACATGTCAAAACTTTGTTGTAATTTTGCACCGTGTTTGCAACATGAGCGCATGTATATACCAAGCAGACATCTAAAACAATAAACGCTGTAAGACTGCTGACTCGGGACGAGCCGGCAGATGAAGAGATAATTAACGAATAAAACGATTAACCATGCCCTGTCCACATAATCACATAGATTGCCCTTGTTCCAAAGACTGTCCGCGGCACGGAAAGTGTTGCGAGTGCGTAGCACACCACAAAGCACATGGAACCAAACTCCCCGCCTGCCTCCGCGGCATAGATTGGCAGAAGTGAATTGGACTAACCATTTAACATTTCCAAAGGAAACCATTTTTACTATTTAACCCTTTAACATCATGTAGTGACCTAATATATGGCTGCTCAATAAAAACTTTTCCAGAGACTGATTTGGCTGGTAGATACCATCTATAGCGCAGATTTTGTCGCAAAAATGTGGTAACAGTAAGCTTTTAATGTTTATTTATACAACTAAAATGATAAAAAACTGAACCTCTCCTACTTTGTGAGAGCCGCGTGCAGTAATTTTGCAGCCGAAAAAAAATAACGCACATGAAAGAAAAATCATCAACAGCTTATTTGTTTGAGTGCTACATATGGCTCGTCAATACCCTTGCGCGCGGTCCTATTTCTCGCGCAGACTTAGATCGCAAGTGGGCACGCTCTAACGCTAATGCGTACGGACAGGACTCTCTACCAGAGAGCAATTTTCACCGCTGGCGCAGGACGGTTGAACTGATATTTGATATTACCATTGCTTGCAATTCAAACAATGAGTACTACATCGCTGAGATGGATAAATCGCACGATGCTGATTTACACAATCGCTTGTTGACTATCATGGGAGTGAATAGCCTTTTGAAAGACAGCAAGAACCTTCGAGATAAGATTTTGTTTGAGCCTGTTCCTTCCGGTGATAAGTTCCTCGCTCCTATAATTGAGGCTCTACGCGATGAATATGCAATTCAGATAACCCATCAAGGATTTGGCAAGGCATATCCTTCTACATATCTTGTTGAGCCATACTGTCTCAAAATGTTCAAGCAGAGGTGGTATATGTTGGCATATTCACCAGGCACAGACGATATGCGTGTTTATGGTCTTGATCGTATTCATGCGCTGGAGCCTACCAGGCAGCGGTATAAACTTCCGAAAGTCTTTGATGCGGAGTTCTATTTCCGTAATCACTATGGAGTGAGTGACATGGATATGCAGCCGGAAGAGGTTGAAATAAAGATTGAAGCATATCAAGCCAACTTCTTGCGCACCTTGCCACTGCACCCTTCGCAGATAGAGGTCGACCGGCGAGAGCAGTTTTCTATCTTCCGCTACTACATTGCACCTTCGTTTGACTTTAGGCAGGAGCTGTATAAGCACGGCCCAGTTCTGGAGGTGCTGAAGCCTCAATGGTTGCGGGAAGAGTTCCGCAAGAATTTAGCGTATCAACTTTCAAAATATCAAGACTAATGGAAGCAACTATTGAAAATTGCATACCGGACTTTTCAAGCCGAGTGGAAAACTATCGAAGGAAAGATCCACTGTCGAAAGAGATAGATATATTTGAGAAAGAATATATTAAGATTTCCAAGAGACTGGAGATGCTAAAGAGAGCACTTAAGGACAACTATTTTTGCTATGCTAAATTATTTGGTGAAGGCTGGCGTTATGAATTACCTTCATTAAGTGCTATCTCCATGATGCAGACTTTCCCAGAAGAAAGTATAGAAGCTCGCGTATACTCAATTATTGTGCGCATGAGGAATCTAATGAGGAAAGGTCGTGACGATGAAGAAATGCGGAAGATAAGTATTGTGTTTCTTGATATACGCCGTAATCTTGACGATATTGACACTTCACTTATGAAGATAAATGAAGACTATCGGGACTTTTGGAATGGTTGGTATGAGCGCAAACAAAACCAACACCCAGACCCTTTAAGTGATTGGTATAAAGAAAGGTGTCTGCAAACTGAAATAAAATTTCACTAATAATTTCTTGCCATATGGAAAAGACAATCAATCAACAACTTGATGAATTATTCAAAGACTGGAATGATGCTCTTAGAAAGTATGACGGCTATGAACCTGATAAATATACAAGAGATGGTCTGATGTATAAGTATAAACCAAAATGGGGATTTGAGAAGGAATACCCTACATTGGCTGGTACAGATACCGACCTATTGGTAGAAGGTTTATGGAATAAATCACCTATAAAAGTTGTATTTTTGCTGAAAGATAAGCCTGATGAGTCTGGAGGTGATGTGCGCCAATGGTTATTGTACAAACATTTCGATGGGAAATGTAGCCGGGAACTACACGGCGGTAAGGTTGGTAGAACTGGCTTCTTGCCTACTATAGCGCGAGTATTGTATGGTATTTATAAATCGACTCCAGATAATTTAATTACATTTGGTCAAGTCTCGGGAAGTAACATGGACAATGTACGAGACATGTGGAATTCTATTGACGACTACCCTTATGCATTTGTCGAGACAAAGAAGATGGCAGGTATTTCATATGTTAGTCCACAGCGAATCAAAGAGGCATTGCTTCGGGACTCTGAATTTCTTAAGAAAGAACTCTCTTATCTGAATCCGAATGTGTATGTTTGTACACACCCGAGTATCTATAAATTTGTACAAGATTTTTTGACGGAGAAATATAAGAATGATCAAGATAATCAGTTCATAAAAGTTCCCAATGACTCGAAATC
Source organism: Paludibacteraceae bacterium (assembly GCA_017628395.1). Classification (GTDB taxonomy): domain Bacteria; phylum Bacteroidota; class Bacteroidia; order Bacteroidales; family Paludibacteraceae; genus Colicola. Next base: position 4,829 of record JAGBZD010000054.1, read on the forward strand.
TAGTGGATTTGAAGAAAGTATTCTCCTTCATAAGTCTTCCAAATCTGTAATTTTACTAGGCTATCATCCGAGTTATTATAGACTATCTCGAGAAGGAAGATACATGTCATATATGTCGCATTACCATGCTTTCGTTCAATCGGAGTATTATTCTCAATTTTTCAAATAAATCTATTATGGCAGTCAGTAAACTTATTTGGTATGAGGAACCATGGTTGAAGTGCATGGCTTCATTAGACCCATCATCTCCTGGTGTTACCTTTGTTATCTATGACGAGAAAGGTAACGAGTTTGAAATCACCGCCCCGCGTTACAGTTTTAATGTGAATCCGGCAGGCAGCTCACAACAGATGCGGGCAGGTAATAAGATTATCCGCGTCGGCAATACCGAAGTCGGATATGTTGGTGACCGCGTGAATAGGATCGGGCGAAACTATCTCCAATACAACGGCCTATTATTGGTAAGGATTGGCACAATAGGTATTACCTATATGAGCACCAATATAGTCCAAATTGGTCGCACCAGACTACAGTATAACGGAAAAAAGGTTGTCCGTGCCGGCAATGCTTCCATTACATACTCCGGAGATACTGCAATGAGAATTGACGGAAATGTAAAATAATTTTCCGCTCTTTCATTTTGTGAAATAGTAAAGTAGTTATTTTGCAGCAAATTTCAAAATTTATACGATTATGCGCAAGATTACAATCAAAAATGTCACCCCCGAAAACAAGTCCAAAAACCGCCTCCAAAAAGTATTCTCCTTTCCGAAAGAAGAGGACATTGCCCGTGATTTCTTCGGATGGATAAGTGCTGAGCATCCGCTTACGCTCAACGGCTTGACCTACGACAAGGTCTATTTCGGCATCAAGTTTCCGGTGTTTGCAAAAACAACCGACGGACAACCGTACAATCAGCCCGCGAACATGGATGTCGTGCTGATTAGTGATGACTGCCTTGCCATGCAATGCATCACGAGTTGCCATACCGAGCATACTCATCACCAAGCAGCTATATTTAAGGATGCTTATTTCAAGCCCTCTTGCTACTACAAGGGGAACCCCTACCGTGCCTCTTTCCTTCGCCAGGCTCTACGCTACAACGAGCAGGCCAATGGTTTCTTCGCCGGTGTTCAGCAGAATATCAGCTTACTGCTCGGTATCACCAACATCATGCACGATGAAAGTGCGCTCGCTTGGTTCAAAGCAAATAATCCATTTATTGAGTCCGAAGTGTTAGAGCACATCAATCAGAATACCGAGATGATTTTTACCAATCTGCTGTATTACTGCCCCAAAATGGGAACAAATATCTATGGTGATATCCATGCAGAAGAGAAAACTTACCCATACCTTCTCGCAGAATTTCTATTTGACCATCTGCAAAATAATTTGGACGAACCTTTGCTCCTGTCCCGTTTCATCACAACTTATCCCGAACTCTTTGCAGAGATACAATCGCAAATGCCAAAGGGACTTGCCGAATACCTTGATAATAAATATGTACTTACTAATCACGCATAATATGGAAAGAATAATTGCACAGAATCGAGATGAGATTATGCATATCATCCGAACATCTAAAAACACCCAAAGCGCTTGTTCACAAATTCAAAGACAATTTGAGGTTGGTTACATCAAAGCGCAACAAATTATCAATTACCTAAGTATGTCACCTCTGCAAATCCAATCTCAAAGTTCAATGTTTAATGATCTTATTAAAATCCCCGAAGGCTTTGAGTCTTTATCACAATACTTTATCGCCAGAGTGAACGCTGGTGCTGAGTTGCGATATGGATTAGAAAGGGTGTCATGTGACAATGCATTACATGACCGTATCGAATATGAAGTAAAACAAATCTGTGATTTTGGGGTTGAATCCTATTTTCTCTTTATTGCAGATCTTCTGCATGAGACATTTGAAAATATGAACATCTATCATGGGCCGGGCAGAAGTTCTGTGGCAGGTTCGGTGGTTGCATATTGTTTAGGGATAACAGATGTTGACCCTCTGAAATTTGGACTGCTTTTTGAACGCTTTATAAATCCAATAGGAGTATCTAAAGTCCAAATAGATATTGATGTGGAATATGATGAGAGGTTGCGCATTGTAGATTATCTGAAACAAAACTATGGAGATGATCAACTGGCTCACCTAATTGACTTGGATCTTCTTGCTCAAAAGTCCGCTATCATACAAGTAGGTAAGAGTTTGACATTTGATATAATAGGGCTTCGAATATTAAGTATAATGAAAGAGTGCTTAAAAAATATTGAGCACAAGTATGGTAGTGAGATCACGAAATCTGCAATGAATCCTCCGAAAGATGATGAGCAGACATTCCGCCTATTTCAGGAGGCTCATACTTTTGGTGTGTTCAACTTTGAATCGGATGAAATGCGCAGGTATCTAAAGATATTGCAACCATCTACATTTGAAGAACTTATTGCACTAAATACCATGTATCGTCCAAGAATAATAGATTGCATTGACGGCTATACAAAGCGAAAGCATGGATTGGAAGCGATTACATATGATCACCCAATGATGGAGAAGTACTTAAAAGAAACCTACGGTGTTATCATCTATCAAGAACAAATCATGTTGCTCAGTCAGGAAATTGCGAACTTCACGCCAGAGGAGAGTGATTTATTTGCAAGGGCTATTTGCCATCAGAGACCAAATCAATCAAAACCTGCTTTGAAAGAAAAATTTATTAGAGGTGGTATGGAAAATGGATATACGGAAGAATTTCTTGAGAAAATTTGGAGAGATTGGATGAGATGTGGTAATTATCTCTTCAACAAATCTCATGCAGTTTGTTATACATGGCTTGCGTATAAGATGGCATACTTAAAAGCGCATTATCCCGAGGAATTTATGCACGCCTATTTTACTGTTAACGACAAAGCCATATAATATATGGAATGATTCAAAAGGAACTGGAAGTCTCGCCCAATGGGCTTGAACGATTCGCAAGTAATAGTACGGTACATGCAGGGCGCGTCAAAATGCAAACAAGTCATCCATCGTAAGTTGGTATACTCGCGTTGCAGGAACTTCCAATAGTAAGGAACTCCGCCGAGAATCATATACATGTCTAGTATATTGCGGCGCATAGATACGGATAATTTACCAAATGTGAGTGAAAAATAGTAGATTTGGTAAACTATCGAGTGTTTTATTAGTCAAAGATTTTGTGTACAAATATTGTATATGTCAGAAAAATATACTACCTTTGCAGCGGATACATATTTCTAATTTGCAAAGAGATAACGCACTTTTATGCAAAAAGGCGATAAAATACGATTTTTGGATGCGGTGGGCGGAGGTACTATTGTACAATATGACGCGCAGCGAGAACTCGTTTGGGTAGAAACCGACGACGGCTTCGATGTCGGACCGATACCCGCAGCCAAATGCGTGATGGACACTGCTGCCACCAGCTATCAACGCAAAGGTTGTATCGGCACGCATAAGCAATCCGAGTCACCAGCACCAACCATTAGCGCTCCAAAAACAGCTCCCGTGAAACGGGCAAAACGACAACGCGATGAGCATGTGATAGACTTGCATCTGGAAGCATTGCCTACCAACGGCAACGGAATGACAGATGTGGAGAAACATCAATATCAGTTGCGCTATTTTCGCATGGGCATGCAGCAACATATCCGTCACCGTGGACGACGTGTGGTGATTATTCACGGAAAAGGCAATGGCGTACTGCGCAACGAAATACGACAAATACTCAAACGCGACTTCGGCACGCAAGTCGAGGTCCATGATGCAGACTTCGCTCGCTATGAAGAGGGTGCGACACTCGTTGTGGTGAAATGAGGTGCGGGGTGTAAGGTGTAGAGCGTAAGGTGTAAAGTGTAAAGGCGAAGTATGTTGGGATTTCAAGATCATATTACTATAGTCGTTCCGCGACGAGGGATTAACGACGAAGGCAAGGGCAAGAAACATGCCCTCTATCGCCTGATCTCTGAAGCCCAAACGGAGTATGTGTGGATGCAAGACGATGATGTCGTTTTGGAGGTTAAAGGCGAAAGGTTAGAGGTTAAAGGAGCAGATTTATTAATTCTTCCGCTGAGAATGGCATCGGAGAATGAGCGTCCATCGCTATTGGAGCGGCTACAGATAGCGGAGTATGCTGCTATTCAGCAGCTCACCATAGAAACAGCCAAGCGGGGGCATGCGGTGATGTGTAGCGGTGCGAACTTGATAGCCAAGCGAGATAGATGGTTGGAATCGTATCCCGATTTGCACCCAGAGATTCCCAGCGGCGATGATATGTTTCTCTTGGAATCGTTTAAGCGCAGGGGATTGAAGATTGCTGTGAGCGAGAGCGAAGAGCTGACCGCTATCGTGCGTCCACACACCTCATGGCGGGCATTCTTCCGTCAGCGTATGCGTTGGGCAGGAAAAGCTCCGAAATATACAGACAAAGATATTCTCTGCTGTGGTGCGACTATTCTTGTTGCAAATCTATTGCAACTGCTGTGTCCTCTAATACTATTGGTGAAGTTCCCGATTGAATACCATCTGATGAGGAAACGCGATCAATCAATTGCGTTCGTGATAGCGATACTATTAGAACTGCTTTATCCGTTCTACATGTTGTTATGCCTCATAGGTGGGCTAATGCGTAGAAAATGGTAATGCCAGTCCCTATTTATGGGCGAACGGTGATGTGGAAGCAGGCTTGCTTGTGTTCGTACTTGACATAGATTTTGCCCGCCCGTTGATGATTCAGTAACACCTGTCCTAAAACCAGTTTGAGATTATCTTGATGCATGTATTCGCGCGTGCGTGTTACCTTATCGTATCTGTAATATGCAATATCGAAAGTCGTTCCGTAGCAATGGCATGAATTATTGGTGGCATTAATGTTACCACTTCTTTGCAGATGTTTCACATCCTCTTTGGAACGCAATACGCTGGTGACATAAAAACGGTAATGTGGCAAGTTGTTGCGTTGCAATATATCGGCAAACTCTACACCGATACTTTCCAATTCTTTTGCTGCTGCGGGCACGAGGTAAGGGATAGAGTGGGTGAGCGAGTCCACTATATAATTATCATTGGTCTTGATGAGCGACAACTGGCTACGCATGCGGGCTGCCTCTTGTCGGTTTTGTGGGGGAGTTGCCAAACCAAGGGTCTTGGCTGCCAGTTCCTGCTTGGCTTGCGTGTCGCGGAACTTGTCTTTATAGCTGAAAGTTCGACCCGGGTACGCTACAAGCGTATCTTCAACGATTGTGTCGGATGTTGATTGTCGGCTATTCGTTCCGCAAGTTGTAAAACCAAAAATTAGTCCTGCCAGCAGCAGGACTAATTTTTCGATATGTCGGATTTTCGTTTTCACTTTTCAGTTTTCACCTATCAGTTTTACAAACTCCATTCGAAGCCGTCTTTGGTATCCTTGATCGTAAACCCTAGCGCAGTCAGTTCGTTACGAATCTTGTCGCTTGTGCCCCAATCCTTGTTGCGTTTTGCCTCTAGACGCATATTGAGGAGCATATCTATGGCACCCTTGTACGCATCCATACCAGCACCTGTGTCTTGCACGCCGTCCAATTGCAAACCTAAGATATCCATCGCATAGGTCTTCCATACAGCACGCAACTCCTCCAAGTCTGCCTCAGAGATTGTACCTTTGCCGTCAAAGACAGTATTGATAGCACGAGCAGAATCAAAGAGATGAGAGATAACGATAGGTGAGTTCAAATCATCGTCCATCGCCTCTTGGCAACGCTCACGAAGATTACCAATCTCCACACTGGAGGTTGCAGACGACTTGATCTTCATCAATCGTTGGTATGCCTCGGTCAAACGACCCAAGCCCTTCTCTGCAGCTACCAATGCATCGTTAGAGAAGTCCACTGTGGAGCGATAATGCGCTTGCAAGATAAAGAAACGGATAGTCATCGGACTAAATGGTTGCTCCAACAACTCATGCTTACCCGCAAAGAACTGCTCCAAGGTGATGAAGTTGTTGTAACTCTTACCCATCTTCTTGCCCGCAATGGTAATCATATTGTTGTGCATCCAGTAGTGTACGCTATCATGACCCAAAGCCGCACAACTCTGTGCAATCTCCGCCTCGTGGTGAGGGAACATGAGGTCCATACCGCCCCCGTGGATATCAAACTCCTCGCCCAAATACTTCGTACCCATCGCTGAGCACTCCATATGCCAACCAGGGAAACCTTCGCTCCATGGACTTGGCCAGTGCATGATATGCTCAGGCGCTGCTTTCTTCCAGAGTGCAAAGTCAAAGCTATGCTTCTTCTCCTGCTGACCGTCCAACTCGCGCGTTTCGGTCACGATATCCTCCAAGTTGCGACCCGACAACTTACCGTATGGATAGTCTTTCGCATATTTCTCCACATCCATATACACACTGCCGTTGCTCACATACGCGTAGCCCTTGTCCATGATTTTCTGCACAAAAGCAATCTGCTCAATGATATGTCCACTGGCATGTGGCTCAATAGATGGTGGCAATACATTCAGCAGTTCCATATCGCGGTGATAGCGGTTGGTAAAATACTGAACGACTTCCATAGGTTCGAGTTGCTCAAGGCGAGCTTTCTTTGCTATCTTATCTTCGCCCTCATCGGCATCATGCTCCAAATGGCCTACATCGGTGATGTTGCGCACATAGCGCACTTTGTAACCAAGGTGCATCAAATAACGATAGAGTAAATCAAAGGTGATAGCAGGACGCGCATGTCCCAAGTGTGCATCGCCATACACGGTAGGACCGCAGACATATATTCCCACATGTCCTTCGTGCAAGGGTTTGAAGTGTTCTTTTTGACGCGAAAGCGTATTATAAATTTGCAACATTAGAGCAGTGATTTAGGATCGAGATTGTTTTTCTCAATGTCTTTGAAATAGTTATATGTACCGACTTTGAGTTCAGCGCAAGCTGCCTCATCTGCCACAATGATACCATGTTGGTGCATTTGCAGCGCAGAGATGGTCCACATGTGTGAGATTGGCTCCTCAATAGCATGTTGGAGCGCACGCGCTTTGTTGTGACCATTCACCATAATGAGCACTTCTTTGGCATCCATGATAGTACCCACGCCTACGGTCAAAGCAGTCTTTGGCACTTTGTTGACATCGTTATCAAAGAAACGAGAGTTAGCGATAATAGTATCGGTAGTGAGTTCTTTCATGCGGGTGCGAGAAGATAGTGAACTACCTGGTTCGTTGAAGGCAATGTGGCCATCAGGACCGATGCCGCCCAAGAAAAGCATGATACCACCGTAGTTCTTGATTTTCTCCTCGTAGCGCGCGCATTCAGCAGCCAAGTCTTCGGCATTGCCGTTGAGGATATTTACATTCTCAGGACGGATGTCAATGTGTGAGAAGAAATTCTTCCACATGAAAGTATGGTAGCTCTCAGGGTGATCCTCAGGAATACCTACATATTCATCCATATTGAAGGTAACGACATTACGGAAACTGACTTTACCCTCCTTGTTGAGTTTAATCAGGTTGCGGTACATGCCGAGAGGTGAAGAACCTGTTGGCAAACCAAGAACGAAAGGAGTACCCTCTTTAGGAGCGAACTCGTTGATGCGTTTTGCTACATAATTAGCTGCCCATTCAGACAGCAGGTCATAGTTGGGTTGAACGATAAATCTCATGGTGTAAAATGTTTTATGTTGTTATACTTTTTTTTCTTTTTGGCAGCCGGGAGCCAGAGTCTGGGGATCCATTGTCTTTGCAGCCGGCATCCGGAGTCTGGGAGCCCATTGTCTTTGGCATCCGGAGTCTGGGGGTCCATCGTCTTTGGCAACCGGAAGCCGGTATCCTTAATCTATTTTCTGGAGTACCACTGCACTACGAGCAGGGAGATAAAGTTGCAGCCATCCCTTGTTGGCTGGGAGATAACCAGTATCAGGTAGGGTGAAATGCTCCACCGTATCATCTGACAGACCGAAGCCAGCGAACTCCTTGGCATCCGTATTGAGTACTACTTTGTATTTACCCGCAGGAACAGGAATACCATAACCTTCGAAGGACTTCACGCCATTCCAGTTGAAGACAAACACCAAGTCGCCGCGTTGGTATGCTACTACTTGATCGCCCTCGTTGTCGCAGAGCTTGTCTTCCCATGGCAAGTGCACGCCATAACTATCTTTCACAGGTGCCAAATGCTCGCGCAAGAGGTGTACCATCTTCTCGTCGAAGAGATTTAGGCAAGAGAAGAAATAGCGTGGGCTATCCACCAAACTCCATTGACGGCGGGCATACTTGTGGCTCCAACCATTACCTTGGCGTGGGAAGTCAATCCACTCTGGGTGACCAAACTCGTTGCCCATGAAAGTAAGATAACCGCCATTGATAGTCGAAGCAGTAACGAGGCGAATCATCTTGTGCAGTGCTATACCGCGATCCACCATATAGGTAGAGTGTCCTTTCTCGAAGTGCCAATACATATCGGCATCGCAGAGGCGGAAGATGATGGTCTTGTCGCCTACGAGGGCTTGGTCGTGGCTCTCGGCATAGGAGATAGTCTTCTCGTCTTGACGGCGGTTGGTCATCTCATAGAAGATATGTCCCGCCTTCCAGTCCTCGTCGCGCACCTCTTTGATATATTTAATCCAGAAATCTGGAATACCCATTGCCAATCGGTAGTCAAAGCCCATACCGCCGTCCTTGATAGGATAAGCCAAGCCAGGCATACCCGACATATCCTCAGCTATCGTGATAGCATTCTTCTTGACCTCATGTATGAGTTTGTTTGCTAATGTCAAATAGCAGATTGCATCGCCATCCTCGTTGCCGTTGTAGTAGCAAGAATAATCCACAAAGTCTTCGCCAAGGCCGTGGCTTTGGTACATCATTGAGGTCACACCGTCGAAGCGAAAACCATCGAAGTCGTACTCGTCCATCCAATACTTGCAGTTGGAGAGCAAGAAATGCAACACTTCGTCCTTGCCGTAGTTGAAGCACAGACTATCCCATGCTGGGTGCTCGCGTTTGGCACCATCGTGGAAGTATTGGTATGGTGTGCCGTCGAACATGCCCAAACCCTCCAACTCATTCTTTACCGCATGCGAATGCACAATATCCATAATCACATCCATGCCGTATGCGTGTGCATCATTGATGAGGTGTTTGAGTTCCTCGGGTGTACCTTGACGCGAAGAAACGGCGAAGAAGTTTGATACATGATAGCCAAAACTACCATAGTATGGGTGCTCTTGTATTGCCATGATCTGCAAGCAGTTGTAGCCCAATTTTGCAATACGAGGCAGCACATCACGACGGAACTCATCATATGAATTTACCTTCTCCTCCTCACTCGACATACCAATGTGACATTCGTAAATGAATAATGGATCGCCCGCTTTGCGACGCTTCGCACCTTTCACTTTCAACTTTTCAGTTTTCACCTCTGCAGGCTCCCACACTTGTGCAGAGAATAGTTTGGTTTGTGGGTCTTGCACCACGCGGCGTGCATAGCTGGGAATGCGTTCTCCGCATCCACCTTGCCATTCCACAAGCAGTTTGTAGAGCTGCTCGTGGTGGAGCATATCTTCTGCCAATGTTACTTCCCATACGCCATGCTCGGTGGGCTGCAAGCGATATGCTTCGTCCTTTTGCCAACCATTGCAGTCTCCGATGAGATAAATAGCAGTGGCATTAGGAGCCCACTCGCGCAATACCCAACTACTGGTTTTTACCTTTCCGCTTTCACTATTCACCTTATGCAAGCCAAAGAACATATGTCCGTTAGCCCAATCGCTGAGTTTCTGACCGCCAGTCAGTTTCTTCTCTTGCGCGATAGCGTAGTTATAGCGTCCCTCGATTGCTGATGCATAAGGACGGAGATAAGAATCGGATTGTATCAGTTTCAATGTCTTCATTGTATAATAATTATCATACCAACATAAAATAGCGCGCAAAGGTACAAAAATTTTCTCATATACACAAGAAAAATCGGGTTTTCTTGCTCGTCTGCATTTTTTTTTGTACCTTTGCAGCGAATTTCAACTCAATTTGGTAAATTATTCAGAATATGAACAAATCTATCGTGTTTTTTCTATCTTTTATGGCACTAACAGCATGTACCAAGCAACAGACTACCGGTATTCATCTCGAGAACCTCGACACCACCGTAGTCGCACAAAACGATTTTTACCAATACGCTTGCGGCGGATGGATGAAGAACAATCCACTCCCTAACGAGTACAGCCGCTTTGGCTCATTTGACAAACTCGGACTTCAGAACTTAGAGCAAGTCAATGGTCTCATTGCTGACATCGCAGCTAAACAACATAAGATGGGCTCTATTCCACAAAAGATTGGCGATGTTTATAATCTCTCTATGGACATTGAGCGCCGCAACAAGGAAGGCATCGCTCCTGTACTCCCAGTACTTGCTGAATTAGATGCTGTAACTGACAAAGACCAATGGTCTGCTGTTCTTGGCAAAGCCATGGACTACGGATTATGGGCTATGTATGTGGACGCAGACGCTATGAACTCAAGCATGAACATACTCAACGAGTATCAAGCTGGCTTTGCCCTCAGCGAGAAGAGCTACTACTTCGACCAAGATGAGCACACCACACATATCCGTGCCGAGTACCTCAAACATGTAGAGAAAATGTTCACGCTCTTTGGTATAGATAACGCTGCCGAGAAAGCACAAACCGTGCTTCGTCTTGAGACTCGTTTGGCGGGTGCAGCGCTCAGCAATGTGGAGCTTCGTGACCCTGTTGCTAACTACAATAAGATGTCCATCGACGAGCTCCAAGTACTTGTGCCTCAGGTAGATTGGGCAGCATACTTCGCTGGTCTCAATATCGCTCCTGATAGCCTTAGCGTAGGTCAAGTACGCCATCTCCAAGAGGCAGGTAAGATGCTCGCAGAGGAGTCACTCGAAGACATGAAAACCCTCTTCAAATGGCAAATCATTGACGGTAGTGCAGACTTCCTCACCGAGGAGATCTTTATGCAAAACTTCGAGTTCTATGGTCGTACCCTCAGCGGTCGCCAAGAGCCTACTCCACAATGGAAACGCGCCGTATCCATGGTCAACGGTACCCTTGGCGAAGCAGTAGGACAAATGTATGTTGAGAAGTACTTCCCAGAGGAGAACAAGACTCGCATGCTCGAACTCGTAGCTAACCTCCAAACAGCCCTCGGACAACGCATCCAAGCCCTCGAGTGGATGTCCGACGAGACCAAAGCCAAAGCCATGGAGAAACTCAACACCTTCACCGTGAAGATTGGTTATCCTGACAAATGGCGTGACTATACCGCCCTTGAGATTGATCCAACTCTCACTTACTACGCCAATATCCAACGCGCGGCTAAGTTTGAGCAAGAGTACTCACTCTCTTTCCTTGGCAAACCAGTGGACAAAGATAAATGGTTCATGACCCCACAAACCGTCAACGCCTACTACAACCCTGCTACCAACGAGATCTGTTTCCCTGCTGGTATTCTCCAATACCCATTCTTTGATATGAACGCAGACGACGCCTTCAACTATGGCGCAATCGGCGTGGTGATCGGTCACGAGATGACCCACGGTTTTGACGATCAAGGCTCACAATTCGACAAGGATGGCAACCTCATCAACTGGTGGACAGAGGAAGACCGTGCACGCTTTGAGGAGCGCACCAAAGTGATGGAAGAATACTTCAACGGCATTGAAGTAGCTCCTGGTACTTTCGCTAACGGCGCATTTACCTTGGGCGAGAACATCGCAGATCACGGAGGCTTGCAAGTGGCTTACCTCGCCTTCCAAAACGCTCAAAAAGCAAAAGGTGATAAGGCAGTAGGAGATAAGGACGGCTTTACACCAGAGCAACGCTTCTTCCTCGCATACTCCAATGTATGGGCAGGTAATATCCGTGATGAGGAGATTCTCCAACGCACCAAGAACGACCCTCACTCACTCGGTCGTTGGCGTGTAAACGGCGCATTGCCACACATCAACGCTTGGTACGAGGCATGGAATGTAACACCAGAGTCACCTATGTACTTGGCTCCTGAGAAACGCGTAAGTATTTGGTAAGAAATATATCTCCCACTGATAACACTGATTCACACTGATTCTTTATATATGTGAACAATCTGTGTTATCCGTGGGACACAAAACACTCATAAAGATATGGTAAAGCACATTGTATTTTTTCGTCTTTTAGACGAAGCGGAGGGCAAAACCAAATTGGAGAATGCCCAAATTATTCGTGATGGATTGCTCGCATTGCGCGAGAAGATTGATGTGTTGGTTGATGAGACGGTGGGTATCAATATTCCTAACGCCAAGAATACCGATCATGATATTTGCTTGACTTGTACTTTCAAGACATGGGAAGATTTGGATGCGTATGCTACGCACCCTGAGCATGTGAAGGTGGCGCAGTATATCGGTAAGTGCAAAGCAGCGCGTAGTGCTGTGGATTACGAAGAGTGAGGTGAAACCTCCTGCTGACGGGCACGAGGAGTAGCGCAGTTGGTAGCGCACCACGTTCGGGACGTGGGGGTCGGGCGTTCGAGTCGCCTCTCCTCGACAACAAAAGCACCTTTCGGGGTGCTTTTGTTGTTGTTGGAACGCAATAGCCTGCTCAATGGCTATTCCTTAGGAAAATGACATAGCGAAAAGTCAATACTGATGCCCTGCGAGGGAGGATAGGGACTGCTTAATTTCTATTCACATATCCCATTAAACGAGGTGCAGAAAAAATCCACCTCGTGAAAGGTGGATTTTAATACGCACAAATTACAATTTGTAATGCTATGTTTGTGGTTTCTAATAAAACTTATATGAATGTTAATCTAATATCTTAAATTCTCCATTCGTAATATATCCATCATAAACATCAAAGTGTAAAGTCATAACGGCTTTGTGCGGTTCGCCATTTGTGTCCCTAAAAGTACGATACTTCAAAACGTCCATATAAAGCTTAAGACAAAAATCCCCGTTCGCTTTAACAGAAGTAACTTTAACTAATTCACAATTTTTTTGATCCATGGCTTTCCCTATCCATTCAGAAATCTCTCCTGTAGGAAATCCAAGTGCCCTAACTTCTTCTATGTAAGATGAAGATGATGAAGTAGATGATGAAGTAGATGAAAAATCATAATCACTTGCAAGAGCAGCGATACTTCCAACCAATCCAATTCCTCTATTAATACATGCAATATACAAAAGTACAAGGCAAATAACACGCAGTTTTTTATTGGTTTCTAACTTAGCATACTTTCCTTTATGAATATTTACAATAAAATAGATAGCTAACGCCCCAATAACAATACATGCAATTATTGAAATCCAAATCATAATTTAATACTATTAAAATTAATAATGTGATTAACTACAGCCCTACTTTAGAATAGACAACAAAAAAGCGCGGGCTACTATTTTAGCTTCTCAGGGCTTCGACTCCCACCATCACTAATATATAGAATAGCCCACGCTGCAGCGTGTGCGTATCACTATACAAAGAGATGGTATCAAAGTTGTCGAAGTTTTGAGAATCCCTGTAAAGCAAAACGCTTTATATGTTTATGTCTTTTTAGACCGTTTTATTCCATAGGCAATTGATTTTGAATTTTACGCTGCAAAGGTACGGATAATTTACCAAATGTGCAAGGAAAATGTGGAATTTGATGAAGAATAATGCGATTTTTGCGAAAAAACGCATGATAGTTCACCCAATGTGGGTAAAAAATGGTAGATTTGGTAAAGTACCGCGGATTTTTGATAAGGAATTTACCACCCAATGGTTGCACAGACGGGGAAGTGGTCGGAGTAGGATACTCTGTCCACTTCGCATGTTATAGGGGTGAGGGTGCGCGAACAGAGGATATAATCTATGCGAATGCCTAAAGGCCCCTTCTTGTAGGTGTTACCCAACTTGCCGAAACTGCCCTCCAAAAAGCAGTCGCACATGCCCCAACGAATCTTGCCATACACATACGACAGCGGAATGGAGTTGAAATCGCCTACTGCCACTACAGGGTGAGGCGATTGGTTAATCGCCGCTTTCACCGCCTTCGCTTGCTCTTGGCGCAACTGGCTGGCTGAATGGAGCTTCTGATTGAGGGTACTCTGCTTGAAATGGCTGACGGATAGCGTGTCCAGTTGCAAATCTTCCTTCATGAGGCGAAAACTCTCCAAATGATTCACAATGAGACGGATGGTGTCTTTCTTAATGACCACATCACACTGGCTGCTGATGTTATTCTGCGACTCGTAGGAGATAGTCTGCTTGTTGATGAGCGGGTAGCGTGAGAAGACGACATTACCAAACTGCCGACGGCTGTTATATCGCTTGAAATCGTAGTAGGTATAGGGGTATTGGCTCATGGCTTGGCGCAACTGGGGGAGGGTCATGCGTTGTGCGTCCTTATATACCCTGACCTCTTGCAGGCAGATGATATCTGCATCCTGCTCGTTGAGGTAGGCAAGCATCTGTTGGGCTTGCTTTTTATTGCCCATGCAGAGCGCATGGGTGTTGTAGGTCAGCACTTTGAGCGTGTGGGAGAAATCCTGCTGCGGCTGTTTCCACTGGTGAGAAACAAAAAGGGATACTACCCCAATGAGCAGGAGTAGTATCACTATTTTTATCGTTCGCCAAAGATTGCGCATGCTTATTTAGGGTCGAGTGTTACGATTGGCACCAACATCTCCTCCAAGGATATTCCTCCGTGCTGGAAGGTGTCGCGATAGAATTGTGCGTAGTGGTTGAAGTTGTTGGGGTACGCAAAGAAGTCCTCTCCCGTGCAGAAGACATAGCTGCTGCTGACATTCGGACAAGGCAGACCCACTTGCTTAGGACGGGTGATCTCAAAGCAGTTCTTGGACTGGCAGTTGAGCGCTTTGCCGACTTTGTAGCGCAGGTTGGTGTTGGTGTTCTTGTCGCCGATAATCTGCACCGCATTGGTGACGCGCGTGGTGCCGTGGTCGGTGGTGAGTACGACTTTGTAGCCCAAGGAAGCGATACGACGGAACATCTCCGCTGTAGGCGAGTGGCGTAGCCAACTGAGCGTCAGGCTGCGGTAGGCAGCCTCGTCGTTGGCGAGTTCGCGCATCATCTTGCTCTCGGTGCGTGAGTGGGAGAGCATGTCGATGAAGTTGAGTACCACCACATTGAGTGGTGTCTGCAAGCCCTTGAACTGACGGGTAATCTTCTCGCAGAAGTCGCTCTCGTTTACTTTGAAATAGGAGTAGGTGTAGCGTTTGCGGAAGCGGTCGAGTTGGGTCTGAATGAGGTCTTTCTCGTTGTTGTTCTTGCTCTCCTCCTCGTCCTCGTCGATCCATAGGTAAGGGTACATCTCTTGTATCTGCAAGGGACTGAGTCCCGAGAAAATAGCATTGCGCGCGTACTGCGTGGCAGTAGGGAGCATAGAGGTGTACATCTGCTCCTCCTTGACGGTAAACCACTCGGAAAGAAGAGGTTGGATAATCTTCCATTGGTCGTAGCGGAAGTTGTCAATTACCACGAAGAACACTTTTTCGCCCTCATCGAGCAGTGGGAAGATATATTTCTTCATCACATCTTGCGACATGGTAGGGCGTGTGGCAGGGTTAGCCCACCAACTCTCATAATTCTTGGCAATATATTTTGCAAAAGCTTTGTTTGCTTGCTCGCGTTGCATGCGTAGCATGTCGTGCATGGCGGAGTCCACCTTCTCTAACTCCAATTCCCAGCGTGTCAGCGTGCGCTCAATCGCCATCCACTCCTCGATGGTGTTGGCGGTGTCAATCATATAGGTGATGTCGGAGAACTCCTGACGGTAGGTGGTGTTGGTATGCTCCTCCACAATCTCGCGCTGGTGGATATGCTTCTTGAGGCAGAGCAGAATCTGGCTGGGATTGACGGGCTTGATGAGGTAATCGGCTATCTTCTGACCGATGGCTTGCTCCATGATATGTTCTTCTTCGGACTTGGTGATCATCACCACAGGCAGGGTGGGGTGTGCCTCCTTGATCTCTTGCAATGCTTCCAGACCCGACAGACCAGGCATGTTCTCATCCAAGAAAACAATATCAAACTGCTCCTCGCGGCAAGCATCGATGGCATCTTGTCCGTTGTTGACAGGGGTAACATGGTACCCTTTCTCTTGTAGGTAAATGATGTAGGGCTTCAGCAGATGAATCTCATCGTCCGCCCAAAGTATTCGGTTCATAGTTTCTCCATTTGTTTATTAGGTTTAACATATCTTCAGCCCAAGGGCTATCAAAGTGCATTCTTTCTCCCGTTCGGGGGTGGGTGAAGCCCAGTGTCTTGGCATGCAGGACTTGTCGTGGACAGAGGGCGAAGCAGTTTTGGATATACTGTTTGTATTTCTGTGTGCGCAGACCTTTGAGCACCTCCATGCCGCCATATTTCTCATCGGCAAAGAGTGGGTGACCGATGGTCTTCATGTGTACGCGTATCTGGTGTGTGCGACCCGTCTCCAAGCGACACTCCACGAGGGTGACATATGGGAAACGCTCCAAGACGCGCCAATGAGTGATGGCCTCTTTGGCGTTGGGGTTCTCCTCCAAATCCCATACGCGGTAGATAGTGCGGTCGCGGTTGTCGCGTGCAAGAGCGCCTTCGATGGTGCCGCTATCTTCGGTGAAGGTACCCCAGACGAGGGCGTTGTAGGTGCGCTCGGTGGTGTGGTCGAAGAACTGCTTACCGAGGTGTGTTTTTGCCTCGGGGGTCTTGGCGATGAGCAGCAGTCCGCTGGTGTCCTTGTCGATGCGGTGAACGAGACCGATATTGGGGTCGTTGATGTCCAGCTTGTCGCGGAAATGCCACGCCAGGGCGTTGAGCAGGGTGTGTTCGTAGTTGCCGTGACCTGGGTGGACGACCATACCTGCGGGTTTGTTGATGACGAGTACATCATCGTCCTCGTAGATGATTTCAAGAGGAATATCCTCGGGGTGAATGGTATAGTCGTGTGGTTCGTGGTCGAGCAACACTTGTATAATATCGAAGGGTTTGACCTTGTAGTTGCTGCTGACGGGTTTGCCATTGACCCAGATATTGCCTGCGTCGGCTGCGTTCTGGATACGGTTGCGCGAAGTGCCTGTCATATGCTCTGCCAAGTACTTGTCGATGCGCTGCGGTGTCTGACCTTTGTCCACCTCCGTGCGCCAGCGCTCCCATACCTCTTGGGGGGCAATGTCTAACTCTGTATCCAAATTGTACATGGTAAATTGTCAAGTAGTAAATTAGAAAAACTCCTCCTCGTCTTGCTCGTTGTCAGCGGTGACAGTTTTCTCAATGTCCATTGATAACTTGAGGTTTACACTTGTACCTTCTACAACAATCGTGCCACTGGCAGGTTCTTGTGAATAGACGATATAGTTGAGTTTGTTTTCTTCAGTGGGAGGAATATCGTATTGCACCAATCCTACGGTTAATGCGTGCGATAGCAACCACGAACGAGCTTCGTCCAGTGGTCGTCCGACGACATTTGGTATAGCCACATCTTCTGTTCCCTTACCTTTGCCTACTATGAGGTATATCGCACAACCTTCTTCCAATCGCGTTCCAGCATCCAAAGGCATGTCGTCTTTGCGAATGTCTAATACAATATCGCGGTATGTGGAGGGCTCATAGACAATGCTATCTATTTGCAACCCAATGGTGGCTAAAGTGGCTTGTGCTTGGCGCAGACTCATGTCCCTGAGCTCGGGCAAAACGACAGGGCGGCGCATTTGTGCATTTTGAATCACATATATGGTGCGTCCGTTTTTCACTTTGCTGCCTGCGGCAGGCGTTTGTTCCACGATAGTACCAAGCGGAACCTTAGTGGAATAAGTAGAGTCTATGACCTCAATGTGTAGCCCCTCTGCTTCCAATGTGATTTTAGCTTCTTCTAAATAGAGTTGCGTAATTTCGGGTACTTCTATTTCTACGCCATGTTGTGTGTAACTGCGCAATCCGAATATCAAAATCACAATCGCTACTGCTGCAAGAAGAAGAGCAATAAGCAAATTAATCATTATGATTTTCCAACGGGAAGTGGTTTCTTTCTTTTTTAGCATCGTCGTCTTTATTTACAGGTTGTATTTAGGATTAGGATATAGAATTTTGATAAAACTATACAATTTTGCTGCAAAGTTACACTTTTTTTTGCGTATATGCAAAAATAATGTTACTTTTGCACGAATTTTGCTCATTGAAGGTAGAATTTAACCATTGAAACTTTTTTAACTATTAAATTTTTTAAGTGTTATGAAGAAGATTTTATTGATTGCTGCTGTAGCCCTGTGCGCTATGGGTTGCTGCAAAAAGGCTAAATGCCACGAAGGTAAATGCTGTGAGAAACCAGCAGTAGAGTGCTGCCAAAAAGCGGAGTGCGAGAAGAAAGATTCTTGCTGCAAAGCAGAGTGCCCAGAGGCAAAACCATGCCAAAAAGCTGATTCTTGCTGCAAGGCTCAATGCCCAGAAGCACCAGTAGCAGAGTAATCTGCGGGTTACGAAAAATATAAAAACCGTCTAACAAGTTGTTAGGCGGTTTTTTGTTGTATGGTAGGTGTGGAATTATATTTTGAGGTTGATGCCAGCGAAGAATGTGCGGGGGGCGGCAGGACCATAGATATAGCCTGCATCGCGGTCCATGCCTTGGTCAATGTCGGATTGGAAGTGGTCGAGCACATTCTTTACGCCCGCGTTGATCTCTAAGGTGTAGTGCTTGTAGAGCGGAATGTCGTAGCAGAGTTTGATGTCCCACTCAAAGAACACGGGTGTCTCTACTTCCTCGTCCTCTGGAATATAGCCCGCAAAGTGCTGCACGAGCATGCTACCTGTGACCTTGCCGTTGGTGACAATATGGAAATGCTTGATGGGCTCAATGTTGCAAAGGAAATAACCATAGTGGTCAGGTGTGCGGAACATGCGGCGTTGAGGGGCGATATTGGGGTTCTCGCTCCACTGTTCGGGTTGGATATAGCGGCTGTGGTTGTAGGTGTAGCCTGCTTGGAAAGTGAGCAAGTGGCCATATCCCACCTTGGCTTCTACATTTAAGCCCGCCACGCGTGCGCCGCTTGCGTTGGTGCGTGTGAGCAGCAGGTTGCCTTGTGCATCGTGTCCGTTCTCTACGAGGGTGAAGACATCGTTGAGTTGGGTGAAGAAACCTTCAAGGGTGAGGTTAAGATCCCATTTGCCAAGTCGTTTGTACATGTCGATACTTCCGCTGACGGAGTGACTATATTCGGGCTTGAGGTCGTCAGCCAGCGAGATGAGCGATACCTCGCCACCTACAGCGCCTACATGTAGGTCTTCCTCATAGATCTGTGGTGCGCGGTAACCGCTGGCATAACTCAAACGCAGAATGAGGTCGGCGAGTGGCGATTGGCGATTGGCAAAGGGCGTATAGCGCACATTGGCGCGGGGGGAGAAGACGGGTTTGTCGAGCAGGGAGTGCTGCTCCAGACGACCGCCTACCAAGACGGAGAGGTATTTGTTTTTCCACTCGTTTTGCACATATCCGCCACCCAAGTGTACGCGTTGGAGGGTGTTGCGGTCGTAGCCCAGAATCTGGTCGCGCAGTTGGTTGTAGGAATACTCTGCCCCCGCGCTGAGGTCGGCATTCATCCATCCGCAAGGGTAGGAGAAACGGTATTGTGCACCTGTGACGGAGACAATATCGGTGGATTTGCCATAGGCATTAGGATTGTAGTTGGTGCCGAAATAGCTGTGGCGACCGATATGCTGAAAACTGGTGTATGCGCTGAGGAAATGCTTGTTGTCGGCGGTGTACATGTCCCATTTGAGGGTAGCGGCATCGATATTGTGTCGCAGTTGTTCGGTGAGAGGCGATTCGTGGGGTTGCACGCTGTCGATGCCATATCCGCCGCGGCGGTACTCGGTAGTGTGGTGGTACTCGGCGGTGAGTTTGGAATAGTCGGAAGTCTTGAAGAACGAACGGAAGCCCGCTGTGGTGGAGTTGAGCATCGGAATATCGGAATAGCCATCATGGTCGCGATCGTATTGCTCGCGGTTGCGTTGTACGCCAAAAAGGAAGATACCCGCTTTTTGGTTCTCTGACACGACACTGGCGTTCATGGCGGTGTTGATGTCATAGGTACCGCTTTGGGTGAAAGCGGTGGTGTGATTGACATTGAAGAAATTGCGCGAAGGCTCTTTGGTGATGATATTCACTACGCCCGCGATGGCATTGGCGCCATAGAGTGCGCTACCGCCACCACGAATGACCTCGATGCGGTCAATCATGCCCGCAGGCAGTTGTTCCAAACCATAGACTGAAGCCAGAGAAGAAAAGATTGGGCGCGAGTCCATAAGGATTTGGGTGTATTGCCCCTCCAAACCGTTGATGCGGATTTGTGGTACACCGCAGTTGGAGCAGGTCTCCTCTACGCGCAGACCAGTTTGGAAATTGAGCACATCTGCCATGGTGTTGGAGGTGGTGGATTCGATGATAAGAGGCGATATGACATTGACGATAGTCGCCACTTCTTTTTGCTTGGTTTCGTACTTATTGGCAGTAACAACCACATTGTCAATCATAAACGATGTTTCTGCGATCTCCACATTCATCTCGATGAGGGTGTCGCGGTGCAGTTGAATGGTGCGTTCTTCCGTTTCGTATCCAATCATGGAGAAGACGATAGTAAGTTCGCCTTCGGGGAGGTTCTTGAGGTAGAAGTGTCCCGATTCATCGGTAAGGCAACCGAGGGCAGTGCCTTTGACCTGTACATTAACAAAAGAGAGATGCTCTCCAGTGTGAGCATCCAATACATGTCCCGCGATATGGGCGTCGGACTTCTTTTCGTGGTTGAGATGGTTGTGATGATTGTGTTGGTGTTGCGCCAACAGCAGGGTGTTGCTGGATAATAAACCAACAAGGATTGAAAAGAAAATAAGATTTTTTTTGTTCATATTCGATTTGTATTTGCTTAAAATTCGATAACGATGTGATTCGAATAACTAACTTATCACTAATTTATCACTAACTTATCACTAATATACAGTTAATAATAGAACAGACTTTTTCGTTATTCGAAATCGGCTGCAAAGGTACTGCTTTTTGCCCATTTGGGCAATCCCCAAAAATGGCGAAAAAGAAAATGGTGTGCCATTACTGACACACCATTTTTGGGTAATGTAGTGTTGTTTAGAGTTGTTTAGAATTGTTTAGTATTGTGTAGTGTTGTTTAGAATTGTTTTGTACGAAGACCATGCTACACCATTCTACACTATTCTACACCATTCTACACCATACACTATTTAATCACTTGACCAAGGATATTGAACATCACACCATCGCGGATAATGCAAATTTGACCGTTGTAAACGATTTTGGTAGCTTTTTTGTTGATGATAACTTGCTCATTATCGGTAGTTGGGCCATCTATAGGGCAATCAACTACAGTATAAGTAGCTTTGCCTTCTCCCGCAGTAATCTCGATGCAAGTGTTCTCAGTGATTCCTGTGATATCTACAGTTTGGTTAGCATCGCCATTCCAACCTGCACCATTCTTGAAGATGATGTTGAGCTCAGCGCAATTGTGGGTAACCACATACCACTCACCCTCTTGTGTAGGAATAACCTCTTTTCCTTCGCCACCAGTAGGCCATACCCATGCAGTGATTTGGTTTGTCCAAGTAGCAGGAACTTTAGCTTTCACGGTGATGTCCTTTGTCTCGCCTTGCGAAGGCACATTGTTAGGGTCGTACACAGCAGCCCATGCTTCTACA
>JAGBZD010000007.1 GCA_017628395.1 Paludibacteraceae bacterium
CTTCTCCTTAAGGAATTCCTCAGTTTCATAAAATAGCTTTTTCATACCTTTTTGTTTTTATGGCTGGGTGTTATGCCCAACCGAGTTTATAATCGATTATCACTTTAAGAGTAGAGGGTATTTCAAGAAAAGGTTTGAAGATGGGCTGGGGATATGTGTTTTTTTTGAAAATTTTCGAATTGTGTTTTGGATATGCTCTTTTGGGCAAAGGGTTTGTTCTTCTATTGGCTCAAATGTACCAAGAGTATAATAATATAGTTTAAGACGGCATATATAGGCTTATATATGCCTCAAGACTTACACTCTAACTTTTCCTGGGAGGAAAAAATAACAAAAAGGACCTTGGCTTTATATAACAGACAGGCTGTGCTGTCTGTCGTTGAACTGGAGCGTTTATAGGTATGCGGGGATATAGGATATCCCCTAAGCCTCAGTACTCAAATAAAAAAAAGACAATAGTGGAACTATTCAATAATAAACCGTTATATATACCACCATCGAACACATCCTTGTTTGTCGATGGCTTGGTGCTCACGCCGCTTGTTCTCTGACTTAAACGACCTACTTTGGCACATAATGAGGCTGGGAGGGGTAAGTGTTGCATCTTGGCATATTTTAGTTGCATTTGAGCAAATGGCTTGTACACCCATTTGTTCAAATGTACAATGAGTATAATAATATAAGTTTAAGACGGTTTAGATTATACACTTATTCTTTTCTCACAGAAAAGAACCAAAAGACAAGAAGTCGGACAGACGCCTACGTCGTCTGCCCGTTTTTTTTAATTCTAAATTCTGAGAGAATAAAGAGTAATGCGGGACATAAAAAAGACGCCTATTTCCTCAGTATCAATAAAATAAAAAGAGAATACTACTATATACACAAACTCACATCATCACATATCGCATCTCCTGCTCGGTCGGGCTTTTTCGGGCATTGGCTACACACAACAAACCCCATCGCTCATAGAGGTCGATGGGGCCCGTTGTTAGTATTTTAAGTATGGCTTTTAGGAGCGATGGTATTTAGCCATTTGCTCGTTTTGCTTTTAATGCTTTAAAATGCTCTTCGGCGTTAAATCCAGTGGCAATACCACTCTCAATACCCTCGATTGTTGCTTCTTTTAGCAATTACTGACATGCTTCACTCTCCTCTAATAGTTGCAGTCTGCCAACAACAACTTCGCTCGCATCATTATATAGTCCACATCCTTTCTTCATTGCCCTATAATTTTTTACAAAGATACAATTGTTTTTGGGTAATAATGCCATCGAAGTTCAAAATGGAAGAAGATTTATCGTGCACAAATACTCCCTCTATTCCAATGCGTGTTTATGTTTCCACTCATCAAGCATCTTGGCATCCAAATCAACAAGCGACACAACGCTACTGCCGCCAAACATCTCGTCGCAAAACTGGCGAGCCAGCATTGTGGACTTAAAACTGTCAAGCGTGCGAACCAACATCTCGTATAACTTGGTATCAATTCCAAAGTCGATATTGCCATCGCACATTACAACTTTGATGAGCAGCTTCATCTTTGTGAATTTCTCAACATACTTCTTAAATAGTCGCTTGCCTATTGCCATTCGCATCATATGATATTGCTGGCTGTGGGATGTGCTGTAACCCATACGGCTGAGAGCTGTCATCTGCTCCATATAGAGTATAAAGATAACCTCTGCCGGATCAAAGGCTCCAACAAGTGCTGCATAACACTTGAAGAAACGGAGTGCTGGTGTCTTTTTCATAGTTCTTTGTTGTTAGATTTTGAATGTTTCGAGGGATAAAAGTAATAACAAAATAGGCACGGAACGCACCTATAATCAATTAGTTATTAACACAGTAGGTAGTTTTCGCTCTCTTTTCTCTGTTCACTTCAAATTCTTGTTACTCGCTGACTAATAGGCTATAAGAGGCGATTTGCTCTGTCAGTATTTGAAATGTTGATAACTTTTTTCTGGCACTGAATCTGCGACATGGTTTGCTGTCCTGAAATGGCTCCAAAGAGTGCCAAAAAATGCAAAAATCGAAGATTTGCTGCTCATATCAGCATCAAAATAGTATCATTTGGGAAAAATGACGAGTTCGCCACTATGCACAAATGTACCAGTAGTATTATATAGGGATTATACAACTTCGTTTATACTACACTTATTCTTTTCTACGGAGAAAAGAATCAAAAGAAAAATTGCTTAAGGAGACGGCTTCGCCTCTCAATGGATTTTTTAATTTTGATTTTCTGGGAGAAAGAGGGTTTAAGGGGAACATATATAGATGCCTACTTCCTCAGTATCAATTAAAAAAATAAAATTCTTTATATATACACTACCACATCGACACACAACTAACCGAATCCTTTTTGCCGACTGCATACGTCCGTCTCACTTGGCGATTACTACACACCGTACAGATATGAATAATTTGTTTGTAACTTTTTTCTGTCTTGTAAACTCTTTGTTATAAAAGACTCTAAACCGCACAAAAAAATCACTCTTCCGAAATGACATCTATTCTCTGTTCGCTTTTGTGTAGTCGCTTGAGTATTAAAAGATTACCTTTTGAGAAATCATATGGCATTGACCATAAGAACGATAATAGTATTTACTACTCGATGCCAATTGGCTCATTGTGAAAACTTTTCTCTATCCACTTTTTGAGGTCGAAATTTTGAACAGCGGGAACGAGAACCTTAATATACGATTTTGGAGAGCGGTTCGCAATCTAACAATATCTCGCACAACATCTTGTATCATATTGATTATACAGCAATTACAATGTTTACAATATAGAGAAGTGAACATTGCGTGTACTCGTTTTGTGCAAAGATTTCTGCGTTTTCCTCACCCACAAACCGCACAATAAAACCCCAAAAATCTCAGGCTCAAAAATCATAACCTTTTATACAAATACAACCCCGCCTCAGAAGCCATTTTGCAAAAACGCAAACCCTGCTCAAATTATCATATAATAGACATTATGTGCTGTTTGCGTATATTTTATGATTGGCTAATAATTTAAGACAAACGACTACCTTGGGACCCATTTATTCGTTCACTTTGTGGATTTTGAACAATTCTTATTATCTTTGTACAGAGAGTAAATTTGAGAAGATTTATGAAACGACTTATCATTCTCATTGTGTTATTGACGGGAGCATTATGTAATGTTAGCGCAGAAGAGAGACTGCATCCTACGCATACATCCACTACCAAGAGTGATGAGATTAAGTCTTTCATCACGCAGATGTATAACAACAAACTCTATGAGGATTACGACTTCTTGCGAAAACATTGCTCTTCGGGATTACTCAAAAAACTTCAAGATGCGTACCCTTACGATACCGATGGTATAGCATACGCTACTTGGCTATTCAGAAGCGGCAAGCAGGATAGCAAACCAGGGACGGAAGGAAAGACCACTATGCTGGAGGTGAAACTTGATGGCGATTGGTTTGTTTATACTGCATTGGATATGGGCTGGGAGTTTACCAATAGAATAAAAATCACCAATAAGAGAGGTAAGATTATAATAGAGGACATTTGTAGTGTCATGTAGTAGCATATTGGTAGACATATTTGGGCTTTGCCAAATGAGCTATTATGTAATTTGAGAAAGTGTTTGATAATTGAATTGTTGGTTATAGATAAATCACCGTGTTAAAAAATTATGATAGCATTTAAGGATGGACTTACTATTGGCGGCGATTCTCCTATTAGAGTTAACTGTAATATTGGCTGCAACAAAATAGAAGATATTCAATCTGAAATTTCAAAGATCGAATTCATTCAATCATGTAATGAATTGCCTGATATGATGATGGATTTAAGTCTGATAGAACTGGAAGAGCCTCTCTATAATTATATTAAGAATAATCTTGGACTTCCTTTTGGGGTTGTGCTATCGTATCATAGATTTACAAAATCAAAAGGATATCAATGGGAGGATATTAGAGATGCCTTTCTTCAGCTTTGTTACGATGGTGTTTCTTTTGTAACTATACACTTTACTGCTGATCTAGATCTATTCTCAAGAGCAAATCAAATACGCAAAATACCCGTCACTAGCCGTGGCGGCGGAATGGTTTTATACGATAGTAGAATAAATAATCGAACACAGAATATTTTTAGGGAGAACATTGATGAGATTGCAAATATTGCCTTAAAACACAATGTTGTTATTAGTCTTGGCACGACTTTTCGTCCAGGTACAATTTTGGACGCATGTGACTCCGTACATATAGAGGAAACATTACGCCAGCTTAGTATTTGCAGATTGCTACAGAGCAAAGGTGTTAAGGTCATGGTGGAAAACATTGGTCACATAACATTAGACAAGATAGCAACTCATTCGAAATTATTAAGTAAATTTAATGCTCCTATAATGCCTTTAGGGCCTTTACCGACTGACGCCGCAATCAATGAAGACCACATCGCCAACGCTATTGGAGCCACATTTGCAGCATATATAGGGTGTACACATATCATTAATTGTGTAACGCGATATGAACACTCTAAATCTGCAATTACACAAGATGCAATAATCGAAGCAATTAGAGCAGCAAAAGTGGCGGCACATATAGCAGACTTATCTCGAAATATTAATAAAGCATATCTTTATGATGCTTTTATAACTAATAATCGTATAAAAGAGCATAGTTGTCTTACAGATAGTAACAATTGTACTAGATGTAGCACAGTTTGTCCACTTAAACTTACAAGCATATGATTGAAACAGGAAATCTTTCAGAATTTAATGAAATAAGGAAGCGTGATATTTCTTCATGCAATGATACCGAGATAGTTGCTATTCTTTCAGAAAAGAAAAACAGTTTCCCTAATATATATTTTCTACTCACAGAAACTACCAAATTTTACACTGAAAATTTCTCTGATTTACAGAAATATATTAAACGAGAAAAGCGACTTGTTGTATTCGAAACTCCAAGTCGCGTATCTGTGACTCATGAATATACAATCGAAGGTGCCGGCGATATATCACAGGGATTTCATTTCTTGTTCAATACGAGAGAACGACTAAGTTGGTTGAAGATATTCCTTGAAGACAAAAGAGTATCTATCGCCTCTCGAGCTAAGGTGGTATCTTTGTTGACTAAAAAATTAGGTGCCGAATTGGATGATTTTGCAGCAACTCTTCACATATTGCCCGAAGATGCCGCCATACGTTTATATGAAGCATCTGACGGAAAGCCATGTTTTGTTGAGTTTAATCATAAAGAATATAAAGGACAACAAAGCTTACTTCTCAGCATTACCTTTTTCGATTCAATAAGGAATAAAGTGCCACAATGTAACAAAAGATGGTGGTCACCATTACAAGAGAAACAGATAAAATATAACTATAGTACCATATCTGGAGATGCCAATGCATGGGTGTATTTCAAATCGCCTGCTAATTTTATTATATCCATAAGTCATAATGCCAAAGAAGCTGAAGTTGAAGTTTCTCCAAGTAATGATGATGAAATACAATCGCTAGTACTTACTCCTAAAGGGGGAAAATTATCTATTGACTTTACTATCTCTATTGATGTCCCCAAAGCATTAAAGAGATGGTATAGTGGAATGCTCTATTTAGCATATTTAGGTGTTCTATGTGGTCTTATATTAGTTGGCAATGTGTTGTTGGGTTCTGTTCAAGACAAGATAATCGAAACATTTAATAATTGCAGTTACGCAATTATTGCAGCATTAATTGCAACACGCGGGTGGTTAATGTCAGAAGAACAGGTGATGAAGAAAATTTCCAACCTCTACACTTTTATTATCTGTATTTTAATAGTTATAATTATGGCGCTGTCATTTGTGCAGTATCAAAGATCGGACAATGTAATCGACCAGCAAAATACAACCTTTGAGAATAGAAATAATGACTATCTTATTTCTTCAGATTCTGTAGTTTATGATATTCACAATAATGTTAAAAGTGCCACTAATGATACGCTAAATAATACAAGAAAAATAAAATCCAGAGCAAATGATTCGCTACAGATGAAAAAAAACAATGAATGCAAATACCAAAAACCTGCCAAGAAAAAAGCAGAGGATGATATGATTAATAGTAATAAAGATACTTTACATATATCAGAAAATAAATAATCAGCATAAATGCATAACAATTTATATATGGTCATTTGGCTATCTTGAATAATTAACAATAAGGTAGCCCGAATCATAAGTATTGTAACTTGGCCCGTTTCCCGTCACTCTAAAACTCGTCAATTGAAAGAAGTCCGGGAAGACTCAAGATATGGCAAACAGATTTGTATTTTGACATGGAATCTAAAAGGCACAATCGAGCCAAATGTTTTCTATTCGGGTGAATTGAAGCCTATGCACAAGGCGAAGGGGTATGTGGTAGTTGCCGCCACATCCGTACAGTTTCCTGCGATAGCAGAGTACATAATCGTTCCCAAACACCAGAAATTATATACTTTAGTATATAGTCTAATTGACTGAAGATTAGTGTGTAAAATCTTTGGAAATAGCGTATCAAATCACTATCTTTGCACTCCCGATATGGGATAAAATCGAAACTAAAATGCAGCAGAATAGAATGCACATATTGCTTACGGCTATTTGTCGAGTTCAGGGCGTAAAACGCTTTGAAGGTGTTCTGTGTGCGCCTATTTCAAGCGTTATAACCGCAGATTCTATCGGGAATACTATCCAACTGAAACATACTCGAACACGGATATTATAGATGCAGATATCCGAGTTATGAGAATAGATAAGAATCGTTGGAAAGTTCCTCACTTTTCAACGATTTTTGTTTATGCCCATTGGTGATGATTAACCTCTCCATCTATTCCGTCCAATGGTAATAACAAACTTTATTATTAACAACGCAGAGATGCGGTAAACGATGAAATTATGAATTACAAATTTGATGGAGATAGGGTGTTCTTTACATCCGACACTCACTTCTACCACGCTAATATTATCAACTTCTGTGGTAGGCCATTTAAGAATGTGGAGGTTATGAACGAAACACTCATAGCCAACTGGAATAGCGTAGTCGGTCCTGACGATATAATCTTTCATCTTGGCGACTTTTGTCTAGGAGGTTCGGCGGAATGGACTAATATCCTTAATAGGCTTAATGGTAAGATTTACCTGATTGTCGGCAACCACGACATCAAGAATCTGAGGCAAGGATATTATAGTCGTTTTGAGCATATCGCAATGCAGATGCACATCGAGGTTGGGAAGCAGAAGATATATCTCAACCACTGCCCCTTCTTGTGCTATGGTGGGGCATATCGAGATACTTGGCAGCTATTCGGCCATGTGCATACCAGCAAGCAAAACACCGGCATAGATGCGCCTAGATTACATATGCTATTCCCGACACAATATGATGTTGGAGTGGATAATAACAACTTTACACCTGTCTCATTTGAACAGGTAAAGAGGATAATAGAAAGACAAGTAGAACAGAGTAAGAAATAAAAAGATTGAGTTATGAGCGAATACACAACTATCTATTTGAGAAACAGGAATACTCCCCTGTTGGAGTATAGAGAACATCCATCCTTTGAGGAAACGAGAAACTTATCAAAGGATGAGATAATGACAGCTATCCATGAGGTAGATGAATACAATAAGAATGTTCACAAATCTTTCGGATGTGAGTTGTTCCGCCTTTCTACTACCCTAAGTCGTCAATTAGATGTGCTTCAGTGGAGTTCTTCTCCACGAACATTGACAGTAGACAGCTCGATAGAGTTTTAGCCTTTTATAATGAAGAAATAGAGGATTATAAGAGGTCTATTGCAAAGCACAAGGCCACTATAGCTAAGTTAGAAACTCGCATACTCAAGGCTAATGTGGATTTGTATGATAAGATTAGTAAGGATATTGATAAATACAATGAAAGCATAGGCTTTTTAGAGGAAGAACTTGAAAACACGCAATGTCAATACAATAAGTTCTATTTCGCTAAGGGCATATTAGATAACAAGTCTAATGCGGAGGAGTATGAATTGATTTATACAAAAAGTTAAAAGAACTGATAACTATGAAAATACAATTTGCATCTGACATCCATTTAGAATTGTCGGATAATTCAAGATTTATAAAGAGTGAGCCGTTTGAGGCTACTGGCGATGTTTTGGTCTTTGCAGGTGATACCGGTTACCTACGGGATAGGACATTGCCAAATCTGAAGTTCTGGAAGTGGGCATCAGCAAATTATCGTGAGGTGTTGTTGGTGCCCGGCAACCACGAGTTTTATGGCAATGGCGATGTGTTAGCTTATGGTGACAGTTGGAGCCGTAAGATATTGCCAAATGTGCATTACCACCAAAACAAGGTTGTGAGAATTGACGAAATTGATTTTATTCTCTCAACCCTTTGGTCGCACATTCGCCCCGAGGATGAGTATTTTGTGCATCGAGGGATGAATGATTTTCGGCAGATTCTGTACAATGGTCGCCGCTTTACCCCTGCCGACTTTAACGCCGAGCACGAGAAATGTCTGGACTTTATCAAGCGGAGTGTTGCGGAGAGCACCGCCGAGCGTATCGTGGTGGTAACCCATCATCTGCCTACAATGGTAGTCGTTGCTCCAGAACATAAGGGCAACTTGCTGAATAGTGCCTTCGCAACGGAGTTGGGCGACTTTATTGCCGACAGCCGTATTGATACGTGGATTTTCGGGCACTCGCACGCCAACATTGATGCGATAATCGGCAATACCCGTATTATCTGCAACCAGCTCGGTTATGTTTACTACCGAGAGAACCTCGCCGGCTTCGATGGCGGGAAGTTTATAGAGGTGTAGTCTATATGCCTCGATACTCTGCGAAAGTCTGAAAATAAATTCAACTTTCGCAGGGTATCAATACTTTTTGGCTCGCAATTTGTTTTTATAAACAAAAATGTTTATTTTTGCGGTATGAATAGGATGATTGAAATACTAAAAGGGTTGCACCCAGGTCTTTTCTTGCAGCGAGAGTTGGGTAATAGAAAACTCAAAAGTGGACAGTTTGCCGAGTCTATTGGCGAACATCCACAGACTTTGAGTGCCATTATTCGTGGACGAAGGTCAATGAATACGCCTCTGTCCCTCCGTATTGAGCAAGCTCTCGGTTTGGAGGAAGGTTTCTTAATGACTCTACAGGTGTACTATGATATAGCAGAGGAGAAGCGTAAACTATCACAAAACCATCGCCCTGACCTTACAAAATTCCGTAGCACAATATTCTGGGATACAAAGATTGAGAATATTGACTTTACTGCACATAGCCGATATGTAATCAATCGTGTGTTTGAGCGAGGAAATGAGGAGGAGATACTGGAAGTTATTCGTTTCTATGGTTGTGATGTCATATTGGATAACATCAACCTAAAAGTGAAGTCACCATTTGAAAATAATATAAAAGCAAACATAAAACAGTATTTGGACTATGAAGCGTAAAGAGTTGCAATATCAGACCGTAAAACCTGTTCTCCGTTCCACATTGGAACGTCTGATGGAGATCGAAGAGTTCAAACCATTTCGTCTTGTGGGTGGTACTTCACTATCGTTACGCTATGGTCATCGTATGTCTGATGATATAGACCTATTTACTGATGCTGAATACGGCTCGTTGGATTTTTATCGATTGCAAGAGATCCTTTGTAGGGAGTTCCCATATTGTCAGGGCGACTGCGGTGAGATTGTAGGTTTTGGAACTTCATACTTGGTCGGCAACTCGAAGGATGAAAATGTAAAAGTCGACTTGTTTTATACCGATCCTTTTATCCGTCCGCAGGAGCAGTTTGACACAATCCGTATGGCAGCAGTAGAAGATATTGTTGCGATGAAGATGGATGTGGTGTCGCGTGGTGGTCGCAAGAAGGACTTCTGGGATTTGCATATGTTGCGTGATAAATACACCATAAAGCAGATGCTGTCTCTATATGAGGAGCGCTATCCATATGGAGCAACAAAAGAAGAGTGTACTGCGGGATTAACGAACTTTACATTGGCCGATACAGAGCCAGATCCAACCTGTCTGCATGGTAAAGTTTGGCAATTGATTAAACTTGATTTTGTGAGTTGTTAATGATAGACATAGCCAACCGACTATATTATAATACCCAAATATGCTAAACATCCCTAAGGCTATATACGAGCAAGAGTTAACAGATTGGCTTTCTCAGCAAACACATCAGAGCGTAGATAAGTTCCCCGAATTGCCACTTTTATTAAGACTGTCTAAGGCTCAAATGAAGGAGCGTCATAGGAGTGGTGAGTATCCTTTTATTGCTAACTTTCGCATATCAGAGGAGGAGTGCGGAGCCCTTTTACAATACACGAATTCATCCAATATTCAAATACGAGCATATTGCAAAGATGTATGTCATAGGCATATAAAAGGCAGAGGCAAGTTAAGTATGGCGGCATCTGCTTCGGAAGATTATTTGTCGTTGTATGCAATATGTCTCTCTCCGTGGTTTTTGCTGCGTTCTATATCTGTTCGAGCCTACAACCCATTAAAAAGTGAAAAATTTATTAGAGACATATACGATATATTATCTCAGAAAATATATCCCGGTTGGATTCGAGAGATGTGCGAGGAATTAAAAAAATCATATTCCACAGAAGAACTAATACCTATATCTTCATTACTATTAAAGCAGGTGTCGTTAATTCAAGATTCGCCTCATCGCGATGATGAACGTTCATATATAGACGCACTTAAAGAGATAGGATGCATTACAGCTCAAGAACAACATTTAAAAAAGGCTTTGTCTTATGAGGCAGAACTTGATTATGTTAATGCTAATAAAGAATCCAACACAATATATCCTAATAATGTTGATATTATTCAGAATGCATATCGTGAGATATTTCATATAAAGGCATTATATCTGAATGAATATGAAAGAATCAAATATAAGTTAATAAAAGAACAACAGGAATTTAATAGTAACTTACAACTATATGGAGTAAAAACAAATATAACCTTAGATAATGATTTTATTACGATGGTTGATAAAATAATAAAAGACGCCAATATCTCTGAGCCATTAAAGGTTTTTGGTTTGTTGAGAGGGTTGCCATTTATTTCAAAAGTTGCAATCGAAAAATATTGCACTCATAGTTGCACACAAGCACCATTCCTATCTATGTTTGGGAGTATGCGATTAGGTGACCAAGGGCAAATCATAGGTATTGCTTCACCAGAAGAAGGTGTCCAAATAAGTGCGTATAGATACTATAGACTTAAATGGAGATGTATAATTGAGAAGACAATATTAGAGACAATCGAATCCCCTAACTTTAATGAAAATGAAGTTTGCCAAGCTTTATGCGAGAATTGTACCGCATCTTACATTCAACCATACCAAGTGCTATTTTGGGCGAAAGGATTAACATGTGGCTTAAAAGGGGATTTAATATCCGCAGCACACATATTAACCCCGCAAATTGAGAGGTCACTTGTAAACAAAGCAGAATCCATTTATGGTGACCTATCAGCTCTTCATAGAGATGACCATCAAGATGAGCCTGGTTTATCAAAGGCTTTAGAGTACTTAAAACCTTATTTTAAGGAAGACATATATAATGATTTGCGATTCTTTCTGAATACTGGTGCAGATGTAAATCTTAGAAATTGTGTTGCACATGGGTTGTGGACCCCTCAGCATTTTCTTGATAACGGTGCTTATTTGTGGTGGATTGCTTTGAAAATGTACTTTTGTGAAGATGAGATATTTCTCAATAGCACAGAATGATAATATTGTTGTGGAACTAAATAGTATTGCTCTTTCTACATTATAAATTGCTTTAAAAATCGAGATTTGGCAAATTATAAGCAAAAAATAAGGAGAAAGACGCCATAACCATCTCAATACATACTCAGTTAGCAACCCTATCTTATCTCAAATTATACTTTTGGCAGAGCTTGTCGTACTCGTCAATAGTTAGTTTACCGAGTGTATCATCTGCAATTGACGGATCTACATTGTATCGAAAACAATATTGTCCGGAGATGCTTAGTCGGTTCTCGCAGCAGAGTTCGATTTCGTTCTCATCAACTTTTGTAAGCTCAGCAGCGGAGCGGATAGACCTCGCAATCGCCACTAACTCTCCGGCGGCGTTGAAGATTAGTATCTGTGATTGTTTCTCTGACATACTACTTTGTTCAATTATAATCCATAATAAGTATATAATTCATTGAGGCTTATTGCGATATTTGCATCACTCAATTTCTCGATCTGCTTTTCATATAATAGTTTTATCAATTTTCTTTTCTCATCTGACGAACCAAAATGAATTTTCCGATGGCATGTTGGACATAAGCAAACTATATTCTCAACACAATCTATATTTCTACCTTTTGTTTTCCAAAAATTTTGAGCATTCCTGTATGTGCATGGTATTAGATGGTGACCTTCCATGTACGGAACACCTTTTGCGGTATTAAATGTAGTATGTATATTATCAGCAGCACATTGGTATTTTGAATTCACCAAAACTGATTTCGAAATTCTACTATTCTTCTTTACGACTTTACAATTATTCCCATCCGCATACTCAGGTTCTTCTGTTGCGGTATTAACTAAACTGACATCGACATCTGCATTTTGAACCGACTCCTGAAAATCAAATTCATTATCATCATTGCCACCATATAGATAACTTGCAATATAAGCTATAACTTTTTTATCTAGATCTTTGTATTTTCCTTTAAAGAACCGTTGAGCCCTAAACATTGATACATTATAATCTGCAATATGAATCACGAATTTCGAACTTACTTGTGATAAATCAACAAGTTCATCTGACTCTATGGAATAGGCACAATAAATTCCCGAACTATCGGGTAATTTACGCTTTAAAGTCTGCAAGGTTTTAATATCATCGATTGGGGTTCTATGAATTGTTGCATCTTTACAAAATGCTATTATTTCACGATTAGACGAATCCTTGGCTTTTTTTGTATAAACTACAATTACACCTGAAATTAATTTGTCACTTTTATTTGCGCCTAGATTTGAAATATTAATATTCCCATAAGGAGGGCAATATCCGTAATATCGTTTATCGGTTGGATTTTTAACAAGATTAAAATACTCATGTCCAATCTTATCATCCCAATAGCTCCCAGACCCCAAATCTACATATATAATTGGTTTACATTGCAAATCAGATACTTGATTATGCACTTCATCAAACACTGAGTCTATATATGCAATTAGTTGTTCATTTCTATAGCTTGGCGTTTGTATGCTCTTACCAGAGCTAAAACCATGTGCTTTTAGGTTCTCTTCGTTTAGTTTATCACCTTTGTACTCCATTACCAACGACAATTTATATGTCTTATCGTTAGGAGCATTCACATTCCAAAATGCCTTATCAGTTCTCTCACAATCCTTTTCTACAACTACCATTTTATAGCAGACCTCTCGTTTGTCTGACATAAAAAGATACACAGTATCACCAATTGAAAAACGGAATTTAGTACCCATTACCCAATTGATATAACCCATCTGTTTGATAGCATTTCTATGATTACATATATCTTCATTTGCAAATGCAAGCCAAGTGCGATTGACTATTGTAGCATTAATTGTATCCATAACCCGATATATTTATATTTCCTTCCACAAAGTTAGTGATATTTTCTCCAAGTGAGTCCCGTGGCAACCACTAAAATTAAATGCCCACCTCGCAGACTTGGAAAAATACTGAAGAATAGCGAGGTGAGCGAAGAACAATAGAGTGGGCATTCGTTTTGCGCACCGTTGCAATAGTCTAATGCCTTGAGAGTTGCAGTTATTAGTTCATTTCCCGGTAGGAGATGGCAATCTTCATTCTCTGCCTATCCTGTGCCCTCTGGCGAATATGTGCCATCTTTCGTGTGGAGATGTACTTTCGTTTGATGCCACACAAGTCGTCATACTCTTTGAGTGTCAGCTTGTCCAAATCGTCCATCTCCAATAGGATATCAGGGTGCAGCTGGCGGTAATAATAGACTCCCGATCGGACCGATTTGCCTGTGCAACAATTGTGTATTGCCGATTTGTTTTCGTGCGTCAGTTCAGCGGCACAATGCAGCGAGCGAACAATCGCCACCAACACCCTTGCACTATTGAAAATAAGCACTTTGCACGGTCTTCTAAATTTACTCCTTCTCATTTGCGTTGTGATTTAATAGTTTAGACTATTATTAGAATAGGAGTATTTTCGGCTTTTGGTTGGCTACTACTTGCCAGCCATAATCAGCTCCGCAAACTTTGCGCCTATCGCAATCTATTTATCATCAGCTATTATCGTTTATCACTGTTTATCAAATATTTGGGCCTTATATGAGCCTCAACTTTGTAAGCTTCTTATTATCAATAACTTTAACATTCTGCATCGGCAAGTAAAGAATTAGTAACGGTGATAACCAATGATAAGCAATGGTTATCAAATTGTCTATTTTAGGCCTCATAATGATAAAACCAATTTGTCATTAGTTATCATCGTTTATCAAATTTTATCGCCCTATTTCAGCCCCAAGATAATATTAAACATATTTGCTACATAAATTGTACAAACACTTTTTGTGCAAACAATTTGCGTAGGTACATTTTTTGTATTATATTTGTGACAAAGAAACTAAAAACAAGTATTATGGAAACTCCTTTTATCTTCGGTAAAATTGCGACTGAGAAGAATTTTACGGATAGAGAAGCTGAAACAGCTAACCTGGTCCAGAACTTCACTTCGCTAATAAATACTATTATTATTTCTCCTCGTCGTTGGGGAAAGAGTTCGCTTGTAAACAAAGCAGCGAAATTGGCAATGGAGAAGGATAGCAACTTGCGTATCTGCCACATTGACCTCTTCAATGTGCGCAATGAGGAGCATTTCTACTCGTTGCTTGCTCAGAAGGTTATTGCTGCTATATCTACGAAATGGGAAGAGGCTGTAGAGAACGCAAAAAGCTTTTTTTCACACCTTGTTCCAAAGATTACTATCGGTACCGATCCAACGAATGAGGTCGCCATCGATTTCGATTGGGACGATGTAAAGCGCAATCCAGACGAGGTGCTTGACCTTGCTGAAAAGATTGCAAAGAAAAAGGGATTTAAAATCGTGGTTTGCGTTGATGAGTTCCAGAATATTGCAGAGTTTGCTGATCCGGATTACTTCCAGAAGAAGTTGCGCTCACACTGGCAGCAACATCAGCATGTCGCATACTGTCTCTATGGTAGTAAACGTCATATGATGTTGGAAGTGTTCGCCCACTCATCGAAACCGTTCTATAAGTTTGGCACACTGATGTTCCTTGACAAGATTGATACGCCATGCCTGGTAGAGTTCTTCAATAGCCGTTTTGAGGATACTGGCAAGAGTATTAATGATGATGCAGCCCATTTAATCGCAGAACTTGTGGATAACCACCCTTACTATGCGCAGCAGCTCGCACAGCAATCTTGGTTGAGAACAAATGATGTGTGTACGACTGATATTGTGCGAGAGGCTCACTCAGCATTGGTTGAGCAGTTGAGTTTGCTATTTGTAACTATTACCGAAACACTCACCACTCAGCAACTCAATTATTTAAAGGCCTTGATTGCCGGAGAAAAGGCGATAAGTTCTATTGATGTTATGCATCGCTATCAAATATCATCGACAACCGCAATCACACGCTCAAAG
>JAGBZD010000055.1 GCA_017628395.1 Paludibacteraceae bacterium
ACGGAACATTCCATCTCGTGAACAGCGGAGATGAATGCATTTTCGATGCATACATAAGCAAATGTCTCAAATGCTGCACCACGCGTGTCACTATATCTACTGGCGGCTTTGTAGAGTGCTTCGTACCCGATTTGGTAGAAATCATCTCTGGTGAGGAAGGTACACATTTTTACCACTTTGCTACCATAGATGACTATATCTATTAGGTCGAGGTTAGCCAATGCGAGTTCGTGACTTGGGTTAGCAACGGTGCTGTTAGCAGCAGAAAAGATGGTGTTGTGCTTCATATTGTATGTTGTTTATTTGTTATTACAGTTAAAATTCGCTGCAAAATTACTACATCAAACTGACAAAACTTGTCATAAGCTCAAGAAAAATGCAAAAAAAATGCAGAAAATGTGAATTTTTCTGCATTTTTGAACGCAAATAAGAAAATTAGTTTCTATTTGATTTTATTCGTTTTCACTATCCATTGGTAGAGATAATGTTGCGTCATCATCGATTTCGAGCGATGGAAGAGGATGTTTGGTGCTTGGTTTTGCACCTAACTTCTCCAGTTTTTTAGCAGCCCCCAGAACGCTTTTCTGACCATTAATTGACTTATCCTTTACATCTAGAAATGCATTATTTGCGCTTTCCAAGCACTTACCAAGAGCAGTAACTCTCTTGAGCAAAAGCCCTACACGATCCATTAATTCAGCAGCAGCCTCACATATTGCCTTATTATTGGCATCTTGTTTGATGGTAGTCCAAGTTACATCTACTGCACGAAGAGCTGCATATAAATTTTGTTCTCCAACAATAAACACACCCTGATTCATTGCTTCTCGCCATAATGAAGGGTCGTTGTGGAGAGCTAATTGGAGAGCAGATTCAATAGGCACAAACATCATCACAAAGTCAACACTTCGTCTAGGCTGCTTCACATAAGCCGCATAATTCTTCTTGGCTAATTCCTTGACATGGTTACGCACACTTTTAATATGCGCAGCCAGTGCGATAGATTTGTCTTCATCATTCTCTGCATTCGTATATTCAACAAAGGCACGAAGAGATACTTTGGAGTCAATGACCAAATCGCGCGTTGCATCCAAATGAAGAATGATATCAGGTTGCATGCGATGATCCGTTTCTTCGGATACGATGATATTGCCGTTCGCATCACGAAGATACTCTTGTGAAACATATTGCAAGCCTTTTTCTAGACCGATGGCATCCAGCAGAGCCTCAATCTTTTGTTCTCCCCAACAACCTTGTGTTTTATTCTCTGCGGTCAAGGCATTGCTCAATCGTTCTGCACTATTGCTAACCTGCATAGCTTTAGAAACCAATGTAGCAATATTCTCCTTGATAGTAGCCGTAGAAGTCTCTTGAACCGACTTGTTTTCCTTCAAGGCAGTCTCCATCTTTTGGAGGGTTTCTTTGAGAGGTTCCACGATTTGCTTCATGCTGGTGGAATTCGTTTGCTGAAATTCGTTTTGACGCTGTTTGAGGGCTTCAGTCGTTGTGTTTTTGACATCCGCTTTTAATGCCTCAAGAGCAGTGTCCAGACGGTCTTTATCTGCTGTGATTGCGTCTTTGAAACGTTGTTCTAGTGCCTCAAGAGCTGTTTTGTGATGTTTCTCCATCTCTTGCATAGCTGCTTGATGCGCATCCTCTTTTGCTTCTAGCAATTTCTTTTCGTGTGCTTCTGCGTCTTTTTTGAATTGTTCCAAGTTTTCCTTGGCATTTTTCAAATCAGCAGTTAGGGTAGCTATGTCCTTCTCTTTTTCTGCTTGCGCCTGTTTATTTGCATCATTTACTGCCTTTTCGAGCGCAGCAGCAGAAGAAGATTTGTGACTGCGGAGCATAAAGAAAGCTCCGAGACCAGCTAGTCCGAGACCAGCTATAAAAGCTAAAATCATTTCCATATTCCTTATAATATATTATTCGTCTCTATACAAATACAGATACACATTGCGATTGTAACTTGAAATTTGCTGCAAAGGTACTATATCAAACTGCTAAAAGTTGTCAGTATGTCGAAACAATGCAAAAAATCTATTTTTTTAGCTGGTGCTTACTCTTATTCGATTGCCACTAGCATACCAGATATAGGATAGTATATCACCGTGGCCTTCACCGATTTGTCAGCGGCTTCAAGGGCTGCCTTATAGGTAGCTAACTGTCCAGAGTACTTACCTGCATACAATGCATGCGCTGGGTCGATGACGGCTTTCTCTCCGGCAGGACAGGTCTTGTAGTCCACCAGCACTACCTCATGATCATTCAGGTGGTACACTAGGTCTATACTACCTATAAGGATTTGCCCATCGCGATGGTGGCGGAACGCACATTCATGCACACATCCACATGTACTACCATAATGCTTCTGCAGTAACTGCATCAGTCTATCCCATGTTTGGCGGATCTGCTGCGCTGTCAATATATCTTTGAGACCCCATGCTGCTATTAGCGAGTCGATCTGACTATCTGATAGATACTCTATGCCACACAATGCTTGGTGGATACAGTCGCCTAAAATCTGATATCGCTCTGTCTCCGAAGCGATATGTCTCAACTCGTTTACACGAATGCGACTTCCTTCTTGCTCATGTTCTACCACGCTCACGTTGCACTCACATGGTACTACTTTAGATGGAGCCACATCACGGCGTAATGTTTCTAGGAAGTTTGGTGCCTCTGGCTTCGTGACTATGGGTATTTCAATCTCCGTAGTTGACGATTTATCACCTATAATATCAAAATGTTTAGGTTTGCCGAAACTATCTATTACCTTCTCCATGCTAGTGCTCGCACTGGATCTAACTATATTCATGTTAATACCCGCATCGGATAGTTGCTTCATATCATCGCTAGCTGATGCCAATATCAGCACATCTTTTGCACGCGTAAATGCCACATACATCAGTCGTTTTTCCTCCTCGCACTTAGCTGATTCACGCTGCTTATAAAGTGTAGTGTTTTTGATTTTGGCATTACGCAAATCGCTTATTCTGCCGATCTTCTGCAGATAGTGAATCAGCATCTCGCCATCTTTCTTCTGACGCTTCACACCGAATACATCTCTGTCAATAATATCATCAGCAAATCCCTTCTCTAGATCAGCTAGAATCACATACTTCCACTCCAATCCTTTAGACGAGTGTATAGTATGCAGTTGCACTGCATTCTCCTGCTTGAGACTGATTGGGTGCGTGGTACTATATTCTATCCACCCGGGTATAGTAGCAGCGTTCATGGTTTGCATACATTGTTGTTCGTATGCCTGAGCAACCGATATGATGGACTGTAGTTGCATCTCCACATCGTCCGTTGCGCTACATGCTGCCGCATAAGCTGCTAGTTCAGTTTCGATTACCAGTGTTTCGATCATGGCAGCTAGCGATTGCTTTTGCAATATGGGTCGCAACTGCAGTACCTGTTCGATCAATTGGGTATTTTCTAGATACTTGTTTTCTGGTTCTAATCTTAGTTTCTCATCCAACAGTTCTGCTACAGTTCGATCGACCGTATAGAATGCAATACGCAAGCGAGCATAATTGTCATTGTCGTTCTCCACCAGTTGCAAGCATGCATTGAGCAAGTCAAGTGTCTCTCCCTTAGAGCAGTCATTATCCTTGCGCATAACAGGAATGCCATTGCTTTTCAACGATTTTTCCACTTCCGCAAATATGCTACTCTTGCCGCTACTCTTGCGTGCCAATACGGCTATGTCGGACGGTTTAGCGGATGAATCTTCTGCTAGTATGGATTGTATTCCCTGCATGATTCGATTCGCTTTACGAGCATTGGATTCCTTGCCTTTGTTTTGCTCTTTGCCATCCACTTGCCATCTGCGCAAAGCAGGTCGTACGGTAGATTTTAGTTCTGAGCTAGGTTTAAGTTCCACATCATCTTTCGTCAGCGTTCCTTCAAAAGCGTTTGTAAAGATGTCATTGGTCATCTCCACCAACTCTCGTACAGATCGCCAGCTTGTATTTAAAGGTTTTGCTTTCTTATTACCATTGTTTTCAAGCGCAATATCATTAATCACAGAAAGGGTCAATTCGGTATCTGCACCACGAAAATCATAGATTGCTTGCTTAGGATCTCCCACAGCATAAGTTCTCTTAACTAATTGGGATAGTTTCTCAAATATACGCACTTGTAATGGTGATGAATCCTGAAATTCATCTATGAACAAATGGCTATATTGCGCTTTTATCTCCTCACGAACTTCTTCTACTTCAAGCAATTGCTCCAGCTGAATCTCCATATCATTGAAGTCTATCAAGTGGTGCTTACGCTTGTACTCCTCATATTGATCCTTCCATCGTTCCGCCATAGAGAAGATAATATCTACACATTGCTTCAGTTTCTCACCCACCAACTTACTCACGGATAAGCGTTCGTGAATCGATGTCACATCATTTACCTTAGCAAGTAAGGGATTATTTTTTCGAGCTTTCTTCGTCGTGCATTTATCGGCATCAAATGAATAATAGATCCCATATAACGATTTATTTCTTTGGATTAGATATTTATTAATAGCATCTACCCTTTTCCAGGTTGAATCCTTTGGGTCATTAGCATACTCCTCATCAGCCACAGTTTTTATACCATCCAACACCTGATCTATCAACTTCTCATCTAGTATTACATCCTCCGTAAAGATTTCATCAATATATTTCTTCGAGAACTCGATAGATGAATCTAGATTACCTATTCCATATTGTAACATACAATTAATGACGGCTTTTAGTTGATCTTTCCAAAAGTCTTCATCGAGCACGGTAGAATTATTTTCTTTCTTAGTGGTGATATTCAGTTCTTGTGCCAGTTTCTGCAGAGTATCTAACTCCTCATCAGTAGGGATATTGGCTAGCGATCTGTCTATCAGTTGCTGGGTATCTTCAGCGGTCATTACATTGACATCCTGCGCGCAGCCAAGTATATACCAGAATTTCTTTACAAAATCTAGCGCTACACTATCTACTGTACCTATCTTTGCTTGCTCCAGCGCCAATGCCTCTTCATACATACCCTCTTCATAGAGTACTTTCTTGGCTCTCTCTCTAAAGTCTGCTGCAGCCGCATCGGTAAAAGTAGTTAGTATTACACCATCAGGTCGGACATTCTCTTTGCGAATCACTTCGGCCAACTTATGAGTAAGTTTATAGGTTTTTCCTGCACCTGCTCCTGCATTGTAAAATGTTGTATTAATCATAGTTGTATAATTATTTTTTCTTGGTTAATAAAAATGCAAAATCTGTAAAACGATTCGTTTCTTTTCCTTTGCCATTACCATCCTTTTTTATGTCTATTTTCAGAGGTACTAGATTATTATTCTCCGTATCATTGACATAATCAAATTCACACGTAGTGGTAGCTTCAGTGGTTTCGATTTTGCCCGACTCTATTTCTTTGCGTCGATATGCATACGAGTTCTTAACCTTTTCTAATAGGTCCTCTGTATTTTCAGGGTCTATCTTATGACAGTATTTCCCCTCGAATTGGCTTGTAGAGTATAGTTGACCTTCTGGCATTAAGAAATATGCTACTTTTTTCACTTTTTTCTCCGACTCTTTGTTGATTAACTCACGATAGATAGCCAACTGAATAGATCTATTCTCTTGCAGAAGTTCTTGATAATATGTCTTACTAGATGTCCATTTAAAATCAAATACAACGGGGTTACCTTCTTTATCTTTTAGTTGGCAATCGATAAATCCTTCTATATCGATATCTTCCTTATCCAAGAATCCTAACTTTTGATTCTTTTCCGCTTCGCATTCTACCACGCTTAGGTGATTCACCTCTAGTATATCCATTAGATGGTTCACACATTCGCGTAGGCGCAGACGCAATTGGCGGAGAGCTAATTGGTTTTCTTCTTGCAGTAAAAGAGCACCACATTCCAATACACTCGCATCAAACGCCTCTGCGTATTGCTCATCGCTAATCTTCGTTCCAGGAACGTAACCCTTCAATAGTTTTTCGAGTGTCGCATGTGCCGTCTTACCTGTGATTGTTTTCAATTCAGCTGGTTGTGTAGTTGAATTAGGACTAATTTTTACCACATATTTCATCAGATAATCCAGTGGGTGATTGATCATGTCCTCTAAAGACGAGGCACTCTCTTTCTCACGCATGATGATCTTGTCGATAGCCGATAGTTGAATGTAATCCGTGTCGATCTTATTGGTGATAGGCGTTATCGTGGCCTTCAGTGCAGATAGATCTTTCTGTATGGAGGATACTATTACTGACTTATCCGCTGCGATGGCCTCTATTTTCTGCAGCAGCGACGAAGCATTAGCCTTTGCACCTTGGTAGGTGTCAAAGATAACGAAGGTTGTTTTCTCCGTAGCTCGCAATGGGTTAAGTAAACAGCAATTTCGAGCTTGGCGTTCCGATGTCTTGTCCCATAATTGCATTGATTTGGATTCCTCACATGCTTTTCGTTCAACTGCGGTTAGCCATCCCAAGGATAATGCTTGTGCGTCTTCCAATGCTGGATGTATCCACATTACGCTTGGGGCTGGATTCACCATGTCAGCAGGCGAATAGATCACTTCCTGACATCCAGCCAAAGCGGGGTATTGCTCTGTAGAGTTTTGCATGATCACAGTTGCCACCCATTGCTCCAAATCCTCTATCTTACAACTAATGTTGGCATAATTGTTTACGAGCATCATCAGTTGCTGAATCTGCTGATCTAGGGTCAGTAACTGACTTGCCAATTGCTCGTTAGCAGGTTCGGCTTTTCGCTCCATAATCGCACGACGATTGGCCCAATCGCTCAATTCCTGATAGGTAGCCCTTATGTTTTCTATTGGTATATTCGTATCTTTTGCAGGCAACTGGTCAGGCAATAAGCGTTGCAGTTTCTCGCGTTCCGCTAGTATCTTTTTCTCGGTACTATCTTCTTTCTCAGATAGTTTGGCTAGATAATCATTTATGATACCACTACACTTCTCATTATAGTATCCACCTTCATTTGCTGCTGCCTTAGCTAGTTCGCGTCGTAGTTTTCTATCGATCGGATGGTATGGCAATAGCAAATAGTCTATAAAAGATTTGAGCTGCAATGGTCTGGCCATCATTCTTGCGGTAAGGAGTAGTAGCATCTGTACTGGGTCTGATGCACTATTCACTACAGAACCGGTTGTCTTCTGCCCAGCCACACGCATCCAATTATCTAATGTTTTGTTATCACGATTAATCCATAGGTCGAAGTTCTCCTCCATTGTAGCGAGGTATTGATAGGCTTGGGTGTCAGTTTTGA
The DNA here is from genome assembly GCA_017628395.1 of Paludibacteraceae bacterium. Classification (GTDB taxonomy): domain Bacteria; phylum Bacteroidota; class Bacteroidia; order Bacteroidales; family Paludibacteraceae; genus Colicola. The sequence goes on from JAGBZD010000055.1 coordinate 7,271, forward strand.
AATGCCATATCTCAACTTTGCTTGGATCTATCGACACATTTTCTGGTTCGATGATTTGAGCGCCACCAATAAGTTTTAACAATGATTGAATATATGGTGGTAGCAGGTTGCGAGGAATCATCAATTGGATGGTGATGCCATTCAATATATTAGGCAAGGTGTTTAAAGCAGCCTTGATAGCCGTCAGTCGTGATGCTAAACTCACATCGTCCTTGACAAATTCCTCTTCGATAGCCTGCAGTACTTGCAATCTCTCTGTAGGTGCAGGTGAGGTGGTGTCCCATCCGTATAGCACCAACTCGTCTCGCCATGCAAGACAACTTTTCGCAACGCTCAGTTCGGCCAAACTGAACGATTTGGCTAGGATACAATCTTTATGCTCATCAATGTATTGCTTGAGCAGGTTGCAGTAGCGCACCTCGCGCTCTAATGCAGTAGGGTTTGGATGATGCAATCCCAATCGAAGTTCTAAGAAATCGATTAGACCCTGCGTAGACAATATTTGTGTGTCCATTAGTACGCTATTATTCTCGAGATTGACGTACTGATGTTTCTCAAAAAAAGGATTATAAATGATTAACATGGTAGTATAAATAGTTTTTAATAGTTACTAAATTAGAAGTAAGCGGGAATTGGATACCTAGTACAAAGTTCCTTTATTTTCTCAGCCATACATTCGTATTGTGATTTGCCATCTGGTATGTTATTCAGTTCGGTATTCCATTCTTTGGCAATCATACCTCTTTGGCGTGAGTACTTTCTACAGATACTAGTCAATACCACTTCTCCATATGCATATACGAAATCAACAAATTGTTCCTCTATCAGTTGCTCAGTCGCTACAAAAGTGTTATAAATGGACAAATCTATATTTTTATCTTTACTACGCTCACATAGACACATACCATGCATACAGGCCACTGAATATCGTTCATAATTACTGTCCTGTTCAAATTTAGATTTTGTCATCCTATATTCTAATGTTTCAGCCAGTTCTGGATCGGTCTCCCTTGTTTCTTGGATGATTGTCTTTATTCGAGTCATCTCCACAACTTCCCAATTTCGTAAGATGAAAAAATGTTCTATTCCATGCTTTGCCATATGACTATGTTTATTGATATAATCAGCTTCTCGCTCCTTGTAGCGCTGCATAAAATGTGGCGTATATATTCTGATTGCAAACTTTTTATTATCAATATATACCAAGGTCCTACCGCCCTCGTGGGTATAGGTGGTGTAAATTATGAAATGATGTTTATCCCAATCACTCTTTTGGTACGCAAAGAATGCTAAATTGTACTCTATTTTCGTCTTGGGGCTATTAATTATCCTTGCTGTAAGTAAGGGAAACTGTTTGCTTCGCTTGATTTCTCTTTCGACCCCAGGAAACAATCTTAATATCTGCTCTTGCAGCCAGTTAACATCTGAATAAATCTCTCGGTAGATTTCTTCAGGGGTCATTGTTGGTACTAGCATAGTATTCTTCTATTTTGGTTATTCTATTCGCTAACTGTTATTCATTTGTTTCGATATACGCATTCTCGTGATTGTATCGATTCAGCAGTTCGATATAGTGATCCAAGACCGCACATAGGTCATAATTTAATTCATCATAGCGCTCTGCCAATTCTACAACCTCTGCTACACTCAAGCGCTCAGGTTGATTATTGGGCTCGCTATATTCATCAACGAAGAAATACGCATGACAATCCACATCAAAACTGAGTTCGCCGTTCTCAAGATAGATACCATTGATGGTATATCTAACATTTGCACACCATGCATTTTCCCTATACCCTGCGAAAATGTTTTTGCCATCATCCCATATTTCTTCTTCGAAGAAATCGTCAACGGATGTGTCGTAATTAAACTGGTCAGGGATATAAAAATGCGTAAATCCCTTCCCTTGCATTCGCTCCTTGATGTTCTCCAATCTTAAGGCTGTTTTAGCCATTAAATTTGATTTGTTTTCTTCCATAATTAAATATCAAATCTATAAAGCAATTTATTAAAAGCAACATCTACCAATTCAGGATTTTTCTTTTGTTTTTGGCTCATAAGAATGCATTGCATTAATGAGCCAAAATACAAATGTGTTTGCTACGAGAGGTGTCAAGAGGTATATAATGTCCTAACTTTTTATAAATCTTTTACGATTTTAAATGTCACTTCTAAACCTTTCTCTGAATTTATAAAAGGCTCTTCAAGCGTCCAAAAATCTTCTCCTTCTGGATCAATCTCATCAATATCCTTCCTAACATGAATAGTCATAGCATCATAATCAGGATGATAGGATGATTCATTTGACACCATACGAAATAAGAAGTACCATAGGTATTCAATATTGCCATACCAATAAATATCACTCAGGTTTGTTCTGTTAAACACACCTTTAAAAGGAGGAATTTCTGTGTTTCCACGAATAATGACCTTTTTAAGTGATTTGCAATTAAAAAACGCTGCTCGGTCCATAAAAAAAACAGAGGCGGGTATATCTACGGACTCAATTGCGTGGCACTCCTTAAAGGCGCTGTCAACAATACAAGTGACTGTATACTTCTCATCGTTATAGTACATAAACGATGGAATCTTAAGATCTAACAGTACTTGTTCTTGACGAAATAGCGGGTTACTGCTATTTGATCTTGACAAAATGGCGGTTTTGTCTTCAGGATCTATTCTGTAAAAAAATCCTCCAAATTCTACTTCATTCGTATTCATAATATTATATTTTTGTTTTTATCAATAAAAACGATATTGTGCTTAGGTTCCCATGCACCAGCCGTCTTCTACCATTGCTTCCAAAGAGTCGTATTCGACAAGCACCTTGTCTGTTCGATGGAGTTGGCAAAGCATAAATTTAACTTTCTCATTGGGAATCGCACATACCACATAGTTGTATTTTACCAAATCCATGATGGCGATAATTGGAGTGTAATCCTCAAGTTCTGGTGTTTTATATTTCTCGTTCCATTTCAATTGAGGTGAGTACATTGGCTCGTCATACTGTTCCTTGAACATTTTTAACTGCCTTTTGATTTCTGATTTCATATTTATTACATTTTTCTTACAGGTTTTATATCTATTTATTAACACAATAACTCGCCACAGCGGCGATCCCTATATCTCCACATCGCCATCAGTGCAGTGGACGACGGTGGCAGGGACGTAATAACGCCAATCTTCACCTAAAGTAATTTGATTCCATTGCGCTATAGTGCCAGTATAGTTGATAGTAATCAGAGATTCGCAACCAAAGAAAGCCCCCTCTCCGATAATGCATACACTGTTGGGGATAACGATGGATGTCAGTGATTCACAATGATCGAAAGCAGCTACTCCAATACTCTTGACACCATCAGGGATAGTAATGTCGGTCATAGATCTGCAATATGCGTAAGCCCATTCTCCAATACTCTTAAC
>JAGBZD010000056.1 GCA_017628395.1 Paludibacteraceae bacterium
CCTGCATAATCATCTTATCTACGAGGGTTGTCTTACCGTGGTCAACGTGGGCGATAATTGCAATGTTGCGTAGTTTTCGCATATTATCACTAAATTTAAGATGCGACAAAGATAACGAAAAAATGTCAAATTGTTTCCATTGTCGCAATAAATTAATAGCTAAGGCAACCTCGAAAGGCTGCCTTAGCTGCTAATTTGTGCTGTTTTCGCACTATATCTCTTTGACGTATGCCCTGCGTCGCTTGTGTTGTATGCGGTCGAATTCGGCAAAGTTGGCAAGGTTCTTATGGTTGGTTTCCAATATGGCGGTGGTCTCAACCCTCTGAATGTCGTAGTCGGCAAAGTGGGGCGTCATCTCGTTGATGATAAGTGCAGTGATGCCCCTATCCTGATAGTCGGGACGTACGGCAATAAGCAGTAGGTCGAAGTCGGTCATCTTCTTGGCCTTTAAGGCTTTAAGAAGATAGTACCAACCGAATGGGAATAGCCTGCCTCGACACTTGCGAAGAGCCTCCGATAGCGATGGCATGCCCACGCCCACAGCGATAATCTCGTCTTTGTCGTTGGCTACCAGGGTGATAAAGTCGAAGTTGAGCAGCGGGAAGAACATGTTGCAGTAGTATCTCTTCTGCTTGGCCGTCATAGGCTGATAGTTATACAGCTTCTGGTATGCCTCGTCCAGCACGTCGAAGTAGGTGTAGCCATATCGTTTCTTCAGCTCTCGAGCATTCTTCACCTTAACAACATGCAGCTTGTACCTATCCTCGATAACACTCACCAGACGCCTCATGCGCTCGGGAGCTTGTGTTGGGCGTTGTATCTGATACTCAATCCAGTCGGCCTCCTTTATGAGTCCGTAGCGCTCGTAATGCTTGATATAGTATGGGTAGGTGTATAGGCTCGCCATAGGGGCATTGTAGTCGAAGCCCTCGATGAGCAATCCCTGGTGGTCGAAGTCGGTGAAGCCCACAGGACCATTTATACAATCCATACCACGACTCTTTCCCCATGTTGACACAGCGTCTATGAGCGCCTCGAATACGTTGTAGTCATCGATAAAGTCGAACCATCCGAAGCGGCACTTCTTGACACCCCATCTCTCGTTGGCACAATGGTTTACTATTCCTACAATGCGGCCGACAATCTTGTTGTTTTGGTAGGCCATGTACATAACAAAGTCGCAAACTTCGAGCGCAGGATTTCCCTTTGGGTTAAAGGTGTTTATCTCGTCGATGACAATAGGCGGACAGAAATAGGGATTTCCATCGTATAGGTCAATTCCAAATTTGACAAATTGTCGCAGTTCTCGCTTAGTTTTTACCTCCTTAATGGTTACTTCATTTCGATTAGATTTGGGCATATCTATACTTTTTTAGGTCTTCTTCGATAACAAAGATACAATAAAAATTTAAAGTTTATGCTATTTAGCCATGAAAAATATGCCCAGCCGGAATCATAATTGACGAAAGCATGGTGTTGTTAACATCCTCTGTTTGTAGCTAATAGTTCTATTTTTGCACTATATTACGCATTTGACAGAGTTGCTTCCTTACATCATTGCGCCTACTTGCCGATGCAGTGTGAAAATAGTATTGATATACAATAAAATACAATTATCCTTATTGGATGAAATGTCCTTGCTGCGGAGGAACAATATACCATACCAAGGAAGACATTCACTTGTGTTATTGCCCTAGGTGTAAAGATTTCACAAGTCATGAGTAAATTGTAATATCAAAATCATCAGCAAATATAAATTAGCATTAATATGACTTTTTCAAAAGACGATTTTGCGAATACGCAAGTATCGCAATTTGGTAATATTCACGATTTTCTTCGAGGAGATATTATCATTGAAGGAATAACACTTGGACAACATGTTAGTCACGTAGCCACAGATATCACACTAGAAGCTAATGGTCCTGTATTTGATTTTGAGATTGGAGAGTATTTGTTCTTCGTTAATAAAAGAGGAATTGTATATTCTGTTGTGGGTCCTGTTCCCTGTTTTATATCCAATTTATATAACTACTGTTGGCACTCTGGATGTCGAGCAATGGATCTCATTCAGCTAGTTTCTGAACTTTCAAATAATGTATGGGAAAAGGAACCATACATAGACTATGATGATAATGGAGAAGAGATAACTATTTGGGAGCAGTCTTCTCTAATTGGTCCTATAAACTCAAAAGGCATGAGAGTAACCATTGTTCCAAATATTGAATCTGACTCAGGTTGGAAAGTAGAAAGTATAACATTTGAACTTAAGGGTTACGAAAATATGTTAATCACTTGAAAGTATGACTTACCGAACTTTTTGCGAAATAATTTCTACAGCAGTAGAAAATCGTATTCTTTCATGGCACGGTAGCAATGTAATTAATCTTACGCAGGCGTCTAAGTTGCTTCAAAATGGATATATGCTGGGCGGCTTTATTGTAGATGTTGGTGGCTCTTCTATAATTATGCCCGGATTATTAAACATTTTGTCGATGCGTGGTGGTAGACCGAGAATTTCCAATCAAGAGTTTAAACGTGATGATGAATCATTGTATAAATTTTACCAAAATTATGAGTTGGATTATGATGAGTGTAAAAATGCAGATGAATTAAATAGCTTGCAATCTCGAATAACAAATGACTTATATGAACGTTCCATGACTGCTATTCGTTTAACATGTGCATTTGGGGGATAAAAACTTTTTTGACGAATAAACCTTCAATATTTATCAACCGTACAGATATATTTCGCTCGGATTACTACTCTATAAGAGAAAAGAGTTAGTAATCCGGGCGAAAAGTTTATATGGATATGAATGCGACATTGAACATAGGACAGACGATTGGTGATTTCCGCATCGAGGAATTCGCAAAGGTTTCTGCTGACAATCACATCGAAAGTTACTTTGTGAGTGGTCAAGATGGCAAAAAGGCGTTGTTGAAGTTGTATCTGGACAAAGCCGGGGATGATGTTGTAGAATATCAAGCAGGTAAAGTTTTACCACAAAGTCTTAGTTTTGTTCCTATGGTTGCAAGTGGCAGCATAGAACATAATGGTTGCTCATATCGCTACATTGTTCGTGATTTTATAGAGGGTAAACGCTTGTCTGATATTATCGATGAGGGTAAACTGTATTCTTGGGAGCAAGCCACACCTATTATACTTCAGGTATTGGTGGCATTGAAGCATCTACACTCACAAGAGCCAGCGATAATCCACAATGATATTACCGCTCGTAACATCTTGATTAAGGAAGAAGATGAGAATGTTAGGGTTTACATTATCGGTATGGGACATTTGTCACACCGTTGCAATGGTCGGGCAAGCTTTTGTACAAAAGATCTGAATAATTGGTATCGCGCCCCAGAGACTTTCAAAGGTATCTACGATGAGCAATCGGATATTTTCTCCGTAGGTGCGTTGTTGCATACAATGCTTGAAGGTTTTGAACCTTGGGGTATCGCATCTGATGCTCTTGGGCCAGATGTGGACAAGAACCATTTGAAGCATATCCGTTCGGTCGGCGATGAGATTATTGATGATATGCATCTTACCAAAGAACAAAAGGCGATTCTGGCGAAGATGATAGCTCTCGATTACGATCATCGTTATCGCAGTGTTGATGCCGTTATTAAAGATCTTAAGACTGGTTCTGTGTCAGTGGATAGAGAGAATAATACTCATAAGGGGAAACAAACCGAGGAGTCTACGATGCCACGCAAAGTTGAGGAGAGATTGGGCAACGAGGAAGTCAATGCCTCGATTGGTTTAAGCCCAAAATCTTATACTGGTGGAGGTTTTGCAGATGTCGCAGGTATGGAGAGCGTAAAGAGTATGCTGTATAAGGATGTTATGTTCGTGATGCAGAACAAGGAGAAGGCTGCGAAGTATCGTCTGAAAGCTCCGAATGGTGCGCTCTTCTATGGCCCTCCGGGATGCGGCAAGACATTCATTGCCGAGAAGTTTGCCGAAGAGTCTCACCTGAACTTTATGATGGTTAAGGCGTCTGACCTGGGGAGTGTCTATATCCACGGCACACAGGGTAAGATTGCTGAACTCTTCGAGGAGGCTGCAAAGAAGGCCCCTACGGTCATTTGCTTCGATGAGTTGGACGGAATGGTTCCTGACCGCTCGACTATCCATAACGAAGGTGCATCGGGAGAGGTCAATGAGTTCTTGAGTCAACTGAACAACTGTTCGGAGCGAGGAATCTTTGTCATTGGTACATCGAATCGCCCAGAGAAGATTGACCCTGCGATACTGCGCACCGGTCGTATGGACAAGATGGTCTATATCCCGATGCCTGATGCAGAGGCTCGCAAGGAACTCTTCAAGATTCACCTTGCAGATCGTTATTGCGATGAGAGTATCGACCTTGACGAACTCGCCAAACAGAGCGACGGATATGTCGCCAGCGATATCAGTTTTATGGTAAACGCAAGTGCATTGGAGGCTGCAATGGCAGATGTTCCCATTTCACAAGAGTTGGTACTTGCCGAGATGCGTAAGGCCCGTCGTTCGGTTACTCAAGATGATGCTGCCGACTATGAGCGTATGCGTAAAAAGTTTGAGCAGCAAACGCCCCGACAAGAGAGACGCAGGATTGGGTTCTAAAACAATTAACTTTAATACACGAATAATATGAAAATGATTGACAAGGTAATGGAAGAGTTGCAGAAACAAGGTTTTCTGCCCCAGCGTGAAGATTTCGGTATTGCATTCAAATACCAGATGACCAACTACCTCTACTTGGAGGATAAGGAAGATGAGGATTATTTTAGCCTCTATGCTCCGTATATCTTCGAGGTGGATAACGAGAATATGGCAGATGTACTTGTTACTATCAACGCCATCAACAACGCAATGAAGGTCATCAAACTCGTTGTAAACGATGACCATGTATGGGTTTGCTTCGAGGAGAAACTTCCGAAGGATGCAAATCTTGAGGATATCGTTCCTTATGCAGTGGTAACATTGTTCCACGCTCGCCAGCAGTTTTACGAGCAACTGAAGAAAGCATAATAATTATATGGATATACGACTATGAAAAAGGTAAAAGAGATTTGCGGATTGAAATGCCCCAACCATGATTATGTGAGAGACAACTACCATTTCTTGTATGAGGAGGCATATCCAGGTGCCAGACCGCTTTCAAGTACAAGATGTATCCGATGTGGCTATACAATGTCATTGCATAAGCCACAGAAATAATAACCATATAACACTTTACCACTATGATGATTTCAACACCATTGGCTGGTTACTTGCTGATTCGCTTGTGCCAGGAAGCTAAGAAGAAGTACAACGAAATGAAGAGCAAGAAGTAGTATGCGTAAACTTGTCTTCTACACTGGAGCCGGAATGAGCCGCGAGAGTGGGTTGCCCACTTTTCGCGGCCAAGACGGTCTGTCAAATAGGCTTGATACCGAGACTCCAAATCGTTGTTAAGATGGGAAACTGGTTGGAAATAGCTGTTATAATAGGTGGCGGTGATGACTTCAATGAGTGGTCGAGTATGGCAATTTAGCCTATTTTAAGGGTAAGGTATCATAAAGTGGAAATGAATATACCAATATCCAAACGCACCATCCCATCGGATAAGAGTTAAAAAGTATAAAACTTAAGTAATATGAATGTACAAATTAACTACAGTGAGATTTCAGACTTTATGGAGCAGAGAATTGGCTTGCGCCCCATATTTTCCTTTGTCGATAACAAGGCCTTCGAGGTGAGCTATAAGCATAATATGTTTATGCCTACCATTGTCGTTAAATTCCGTATTGATTCAATGCGTAAGGATTGTATTTGTCTGAGCTATGAGTGTAGTAATGCAGCTTCGATGATTGTTACTGGAGTTGTTGCCTACTTGAAGGATAAGATTCCAAGTGGTATAGAGGTGAATAATGTCGACAAGCGTGTCAACATCTATCCACTGCATTTTGAACACGTGAATAGGGTGTATGAGTATGTTACATTGTCCGACATCACATTTGCAGAGAAGTCGGTCAATGTTGGGCTTTCGTTGGAGTAGCTATGGCCCAGGTGCGAATCTCAAAGATTGCTAAGTAGGTCTTTAAGTGGTACATAACAATGGATAACGAACCTGTGAAGAGTGACTTGTCGTACAAGCTCTTCTCTGCAATCGCCTTACGAATGTCAATAAATTAATTTGTTGATATGCTCGATAAATTGGCTAATGTAGATTGCTCCTTTATGATAGCTGTCATGATTGATACAGACCATACAAGGGTGGATTGATGAGGATTTGGAGTTAGATAAAATTAGTATGAAGGTTGTAGCACAATCAGAGATGAGTTGGTAATTCCATCTATATTTCAGATATAAAGGCTTGGTCCTATCAGACTGGAATAGTATTCTATCATATTTATGCCAAGAGATTTTTAGCATTTATGCCTATGGTTTAAGATAGATATACCACTCTAATCCTATCTAATATTAAAACATAAAACAGTGTGTATTATGACAAAGATATGTTACCCATGTTATGGCAGAGGCAAGTTTACCTCGTTGGAGAGCCTATTCAAATATGTTGCAGAGGATGAGATGCGATATATCTCTCCATACTCGCTCATCAACATAGTGCAACGCAATATTCCATACCGAGATCATCTGCGTAGCTATGGTATAGATAGCCTTGTTGAACGCTTATATAAGGAGGCTCCCCAATTGAAAGACAAACCTATGATGATTCAGCTTTTGAGTGAATGGGCTGAGGATGAGCCTATTGCAGACTATGATATTCAGTATCTTCATGTCAATGATAAAATAACCATCCTCGGACACACCTTTAATGGGCTTCGAGAGATAAGTCTAAGTGCTGAATTGTGGGGCTGTGATTATGGCCGAGGGGTTGACTGTACGAGAGTAACACCTCCCTTTTGTAATGAGAAGGTGCACGTGGCTGATATATACAAAGGGTATTCCTCGTTTGACTGTACAGATGTAGGAGATCATCGAGCCTATCACAATTACATATTCCGCGATCATCCTATTTCAGAGAAGGATGTTGAGAGAGTTATGCATACTCCACATGGATTCAACTTCTGTATGATGCACGAACATATTTGCGAGGATCAACTCCCGATTCTTTATTATAGCGGGTCTGGAAAGTATATGGTTCTCGCATCCAAGAAGAGTGAATAAATATTTTTTTGTGTACACGAGATAGAATAAACAACTTATCGACTCTATAATAATAAACGAACTATAACTTAAAAAATGAATACTATGTCAAAGCAGTGTCCTAATTGTAAAGGTTATAACACAACTCTTGGTGTTATGGGTAGCGCAGAATATGCAATAAAAGGTTTGGCTAAAGCGGCTGTAATTGCTGGAGGCTTTGTAGGCGGAGGGATTCTTTGCGGCCCATATGGTGCAATGACTGGAGGCAAGGAAGCCAAGAGAATAACTAGTAAATGGACAGAGGGTGTCAACCTCTACTATTGCAATACCTGCGGAAAGGAGTTTGAGTAGTATCTGCTTGTTGTAATATGTATTTTTAGCTAAAGACATCCCTTGACGAGTCTAATCGTGTGATATTTAAAGTTAACTACTATGAACAAAATATGCTTTCCACATTATGATCGTGGTGAGTTTAGCTCACTTGCCAAGGCTATAAAGTTCCTTGGTGCTACGACCTATTCTTTGTCGCGATATGCTCTCCGCGATATTGTCTTGTATACACCTCGTTATCGTGACCATCTGCGTCGTTATGGTGTCGAAGACCTTATTGTGCGTCTTGTCGAGGAGGCCCCTCAACTCAATAATGAGCCTGTGTTGCTCCATCGTCTACGTCGTTGGGCTAAGGAGTCGCCATTGGGAGATTATGATATTCAGTGCTATAATATCAAGGATAAGGTTACCATTCTAGGTCACACATTTAAGGGACTCAAAGGTGTAAAACAATACGTTGAGATGGTATACTGCGAGAATAAGGAGGACCTTACTTTAGGCCCGAAGGTTGGTACTAAACGCTGTGAAGACCTACACATTGGCTGTTGTTTCGAGAATTATACGTCGTATCAGTCTATGTACTATAAGGAGACTCGCCTTTGTCAGAGTTATATCTTTCGTACTACTCCGATATCTCAGAGCGACATGTATGGTCTACCATGTGCCCCTCATGAGTTGGATTTTCTCAAAGAACACGAGGGTATAGATATGGCGTGGTTGCCAATGCTATACTATCCAGACGAAGGAGATTATATGTTTTTGGTGACAAAACGCAAGGAGTTGTGATAGAAAAAATCAATTCTATGATCTATATATACGACACCTGATGGTGGTCGGAATTGTAAAAGAATGTAGAACTTTTGGTCCCACGCTGTCACGAAGCGGAGAATGGAATCGTAGCTACAAGGAGTATAATATTTGCTGGTCGTGAACGGTAATATTCCCTACTCTTTGCCAAAGTAAAAAAACGTAAGTTGGCTGCCTTGTCGAGAAATGACAGGACCTCCTCGCAGTGGTTAGAAGATGGAGGACGGAGGGGATGGACGCATCCCCTCTCTTTTTATGCATTTTGTGAAGTACTTAATCAAATGCATTGTATCGGTAATCCTAAAATAAATTTAGCTATGAGAAGTAGAAAATGGAGATAGTATGACTCTATAATAATAAACGAACAAAAAACAGGTTATATGAAGAACTATTTTACGCTTGTATTGCTGCTAGTTATGGGTTTGACGACAGCGTGCTCTAGTTTGCGAAAGTTTGACAAGGTCGAGACTACAATGGTTGACCGTTACAAGATTGTTTACAAGGACAACAAGTGTGGTTTGTATGACACTCAAGCCGACAGCCTTGTTACGGCTATCAAATATGATGCTTTGAGGTATGGCAGAACTGCAACGGAACAAGGTCTGGAGTTTACCGTGTGGGTTGGCGAAATGAAAGACTACGAGGGGATGATTGTCATTGAAAGTAAAACTAACGAGCCTATGGAGATTATGTTTCCAAAGAGATAATGATTACGACTGATAGATTATACAGATTTGCTACTCTATACTATTAAACAAACAATAAAATTTAAACGATATGTTGATTACAATTTCACTTTTGATTCTTGTTTATATGATTATGGGCAAGGATATTTCGGGACTTCTTGAAAAGGTTAAGAATGTTGATTGGCGTGGTAAGATTAACGCATTGATGGATAGGCTCCGTCCATGGGCATTAAAAGCAGGCCGTGTGGCAACTCGTCCTCTGTTGCAGTTCTACTATGTAATGGCTGACGAAAAGACATCTACGCTTGACCGTATCCTTATCTATGCTGCAATAGTATATACCATTCTGCCTATGGATTTTCTGCCTCGCACTATCTATAAATTCCTTGGAGTATTAGATGACGGAGTTGCTATGCTTTATGTCTATAAGAAGATCAAGGATAAGATCACTCCTGAAATCAATGCAAAGGTCGAGGATACACTCAATGAGTGGTTCGGAGTAGAGTATGAACTAATAGAGGGATAATAGTTGTAAAATATTAATAAACGATAAACTTATGAAGACAAGAATTTTCAATCTCATTATCATTGATAAGAGTGGCTCAATGCAGAGCATCAAGAAGGCTGCTATTGACAGCGTAAACGAGACTATCCAGACAATTCGTTCGGCTCAGAAGAAGCACGAAGATCAGGAGCATTATGTTAGCCTTGTAACCTTCAATGACGATGTGAAGACCGTCTATGAGTGTGTCCCTGTTGATGAGGTTAAGGAACTCACGGCAGAGACCTATCAGCCTGATTGCTGTACTGCATTGTACGATGCAATGGGGATTTCTCTAAATGCTCTTCGCAAGAAGGTTGCCGAGGATGATAAGGTGCTTGTAACGGTTGTAACCGATGGTTACGAGAACGCTTCAAAGGAGTACAGCGGCAAGGCTATCAAGGCTCTTGTTGACGAGCTCAAGGCAAAAAACTGGATATTTGCATATATTGGTGCCAATCAGGATGTCGAGGCTGTGGCGGCGACAATTTCAATCACCAACACATTGAGATTTAATGCAACTTCCGCTGGTGTTCATGGAATGGCTGGTATCGTAAGCAGAAGTCGTGAGCGTCTATATTCTTGTATGGCTGCACCTGATTTCGATGCAGAGGAAGCTAACGAGAACTTCTTTGATGAGGAAAAATAATACAACGATGATGAAAAGACTAACTCAAATTTTTCAGGCACTGCTCGGTGTGGTAGCCTTGATTCTCACAGCAATTATTGCCTTTGGTCGCCTGGCTTGGCGCACAATTCGTAACTGGTGGAAGAACCGCTCGAAGTGGCTTCGCCGCTCGATTGTAGCAATCTTTATTCTTGTTCCCGTTGGCTTTGCCGCTCTTGTGGCTTATGCTTTGTACGAGGATAAGTATGGTCGTGATTATTGGGATCGCAAACTGTCGGACAATATTACTCTTCATTCATTCGCTGATAACAAGTGGAGAGTCTATGACAAGCAGACGGGTGAATATACTACCGACAAGATTAACTGGTTGTCAGAGGTCCCCGAGAACGACTCATTGGCTGTTTATGCATTGCCTAATAAGCGCGGTTACATCAATGTAAACACAGGTCGTATTATTATAGATGCCGAGGCTAACGACTATCGCAAAGCGTGGGTGTTCTCCGATGGTTTGGCAGCCGTTATGAAGGATGGCAAGATTGGTTTTATCAATGCCAATAACGAAGTGGTTATTCCTTTCCAGTTTGACTACTCTGATGAGTGCCGAATGTGTGACTTTGGATATCTGTTCCATAATGGATACTGCATTATGACCAACGCCAATGGTGACCTTGGCTTGATTGATAAATCAGGTAATTGGGTTGTAGAGCCTGCTTACGATGAGATCTGGGCTCCTCACAAGAGTGGCTATCGTGTAATTGTCAAGGACAATAAGCATGGCATTCTCAATGCGGATTGCGCTGTGGTATATCCTGCCGAGTATGGTTACATTAACATTCTTTCTGATGGCTTTGTGCTTACGAAAGGTGGCAAGCAGTGGCAAGTGGATTTCGAGGGTAACATCGTGCAGCCATTTATGTTTGATGGTACATACTACCTCAAATATCCTAATGGCTATGATCGCTGTGGAGGCCTCACTTATGAGTTTGCTGACTTCGTGAAGTACGAGGTGATGAATAGCTACGGTATTATGAACCGTATTACGGGCGAGCCTATCACACCTGCAATCTACTTGGATATCAATATGCTCTCTAAGGATTTGTTTGAGGTGCAGGAGTACGACAGCTATGACTGGTACTTGCTCGATACC
>JAGBZD010000057.1 GCA_017628395.1 Paludibacteraceae bacterium
CAGTTGCAAACGCTCTTGTTCCAGACTGAGTTTCTGCTGCTCCATAGAGATGAGGGTGTTGCGCAGAAGGTTCTCTTTCTCAGCGAGTTCGGCTTCGGAGTTGAGGATTTGCAGGTCGAGGTTGTCGTTGCTGAGCACCAGAATGCGGTCGCCTGCTTTGACATGCGCACCCTCTTCCACGATGATCTCTTGCACGACACCGCCTTCGAGTGGAGAGAGTTGGATTGTGGTCATGGGTTGCACTTGTCCATTGAGACGAATGTAGTCGTTGAACTCGCCTTCGGTGACGGTGGCGATGGTTAGGGTGTCGGGGTCGATACGCATAGCACCATTACTGCTACGCGCAAGGAGAACAATGAGCAGTACAGCCACTGCTGAGCCCAACCAATAGGGCAATGCTTTGAGGGTAAAGGCACGGGCAATGCCTTTTTTCTTTTCGATGATTTTATCCATGATGTTGTGATATTTAGCGTTGTGTAGTGATGTTTATAGTTGTTCAAGATAAGGGGTGCCGTTGTAGTAGCGGACTACGCAGGATTTGATGAAGTACTTCAGCTGGGCGTTGAGGTGCTCGGCTTGGGCATTGAGATGATTGTCGGATGAGGTCTTTAGTTCGAGGGGAGAGATGAGCCCTTGCTCGAACTTCTTGCTATTGATGGCATATGCCTCCAGTTGCGCTTTAGCTCGGCGGTCGGCTTGCTTGAGGGCTGCCATTGCCCCATCACGGTCTTGCACAGCACGCGCCATCTCTGCCTCTACCTCACGCAGCGTTTGGCGATACTCGGCTTCAGCACGGCGGTAGGCGTTTTTCTTGCGCACGATATTCGACTGGCGCGATAAGCCATCGTAGATAGGGATAGACAAAGACAACTGCACATACTCGCCGCTGTTGTTGATGAACTGACTGGCAAAAGGCATGGCTACATAGTCTTGGGTACGGGGATAGGTGTAGTAGCCCGTTGACCAACCGCCTGAGAGGGAGAGCGACGGAGCCAATCGCCAACGCGCCGTACTGAGGTCGAGTTGGGCGTTAGCCATGCGATAGGCAGCCAGTTCGACGGATGGGTGGTGAAGTGCTTCGCTGTTAGATACTAGACCGCCTGCGGCTGTTAGACCGCTCGCATGGCTCGTTGTTAGCTTCTCGGTGCTCTGAAGGTCGATGAGTAATTCGTGGTCTTCCTCCCACAGCATAAGGTCTTGGAGGGTCATGCGGGCGTCGTTGAGCTGGTTGGTCATGGTGATGTACTGATATTCGCGCTCGGCGAGGTCGGCTTCGAGTTGGATGACATCGGCATGACTTTTCTGCCCCAATTGTTCTTGGCGCTGTGCCAATTGCAGATTGCTGGTGGCGGTAGCGACTTGGACTTGCAAGGCTTCGGTCATCTGAGTGAAATAGAGGACATTGCAGTATGCCTCCATGACTGCGAGGCAGATTTGGTCGCGGAGTTGTTGCTCCTCTGCGATGCCCATCTTGATGGCAGTCTTGGTGATTTTGAGGTTGTTGACAGCCGCAAAACCGTTGAACAGCGTGATAGCACCCGACAGGGAGTAGCCGTTGTTGAACGAGGTAGTGGAGATATAGTTGTTGGTTTCGGGGTCTATTCCGCGTCCGAAGTTCAGCGAGGCGTATGTGCCGCCTTGGATAGTAGGGGTGAAGGCACTGAGGATAGCTTCGCGGCGTGCGATTCGGGCATCGTCGTTGTTGGCGCGTTGGATTTCCATTTTCGCAGAATGGGCGATGGCATACTCCATGCAGTCGCGGAGGGAGAGGGAGGTGGCTGCGCTATGGGCAGCGCAGAGACAGAAGAAAAGAAGGATAGTATATTGCCTTAACATATTGATTGATTTTGTTCTGCAATATACTATTCAAAGGGCGTGCCAAAATACGAAAGGTGTTGATTATCAGCGATGTGACATTTTGGCACTTATGCGAGAGTGTAAAGAAACTTTACAAAGGGGTGTAAAGGAAATTGACAGAGGCATTTGGCAGGGGAGGCAGATAGTCGATAGTATGATGTGTTATCAAAAAGGCTTTTTATTAAGATTTCTTTCCCTTGTACCGTCCCAGTATAGCTCGGGCTAAAGACCAAGGAGAAACCAAGGACGAACCAAGGATGAACCTAAGAACTCCAAAATAGAAAAAAGTACTTTTATTAAGATTGCCCTTCTTTTCCCTCTCTTATACCTTGCCTTATTCCACCGACCGACGACCGAGAGACGACCGAGAGAACGCCGCATCAACTCCTAAATATCAAAAAGCACTTTTCTTAAGATTGAGCACCTAAAAAGGTTGACTTTTTTCCTGAAAAGGTTGACTAAAGTCCTAAAATAGTTTATTCCTTTCCTAAAAAGGTTGCCCCCGCCTTTACACTCTACACTATACACCTTACACCAAAAAATCGCCAAAGAAGCGATTTTTCTTGCACATCTCAAAATATTTCACTATCTTTGCACCGTGTTTCTATGAAACACAACGACATATTGCTCAATCATCTCTTAATCACCACTTAAGAAACGAGCTAATCATCAAAATTGGGACTGCTCCATATGGGCGCAGGCTTCCCGTATTTGATGATGGCTTGTGGTGAGCCAAGAGATGTGCGGCAGGAGCTGCGCTTTTTTGTTTAACTCATTAAATATTAGTATTATGAAGCATTTAGTATGGATTATTCTCGCTGCGTTGTCTGTAGCAGCCTACGCTCAAAGTGAGCATCTTACATTCAAAGGAGTACCTATAGACGGCACTTTGGCAGAATATACAGAGAAAATGCAAGAAAAAGGATTTCACTATCTTTATTCTGAAAAAGGTTTAACTATTCTACAAGGTGATTTCGCTGGGTATAAAAACTGCCAAATTGGAGTTAGTACACTTGACAACATGGACTTGGTAAGTACAATCGCAGTTATTTTTACTACACATGACACTTGGGGAAATTTATATGGCAATTATGCAAACTTAAAAGAAATGCTTTCTGAAAAGTATGGCAGGCCATCAATGGTTGTAGAGGAATTTCAATCGTCATATGTTGATGACGATAGTAGAAAAATGCATGAGGTAGGTATGGATAGATGTAAATACTATTCTATCTTTAAAACTAAATTAGGTACTATTGAACTATCAATTAATAAAGCTGATTTTGGAGAAGGTATGGTAGTACTAAGATACCAAGACAAAGTTAATTCTACAGAAACTAGAGCAGCAGCTATGGATGATCTCTAAAACACGATATTGGAAAACCATTAATATTATACAATCATGAAAAAAACAGGAATCTTTTTAGGAGGTTTTGCAACAGGTGTTGTTGTAACCTTTGTTATTCTGTTAATTATTGGGTTAGCACAAAATTCAAGTGCAATAACTGGAGTTACAAATTTTGAAGAACCAGGAGAAATTATTTCAGGAAAATCATTTGAAGTATTCCAAGTCATTGCAGAAAATGCAGCATTAGTCAATGGACCAGAAACGGGATTGTTTGGTGATAACATATACTATACAGGTCCTGTATATATGATAAGGAACTACAATGGGAAATATTATTATGATGATGAAATAATAAAAGTACCAAAAGGAAAAGTCGTTCGCCAAACAGGTATATATAAATACCAAACTAAATCCGAAGATTACAAAACTGTTCCTATCATTGAAATCGTAGATAAATAATGATACTATCAATGTTAGGTGGTATTGTTGGTATAGTCGTATTTCTACTTCTTTTCTTCTATGCTGCATTCTATAATAAGGGTGCAGCAGGAGAGAGGAGTATTGCTCGGCGTTTGGCAACATTGCCTAAAGAACAATATGTAATTCTCAACGATTTATTATTACCTACTTCTTATGGAACAACGCAAATAGATCATGTGGTTGTTTCAATCTATGGCATATTTGTAATAGAAACAAAGAACTACAAAGGCATAATTTATGGTGGTCAAGATGCAGAAACATGGACACAAAATGTCTGGGGGAATAAGTACTCCATGCCCAATCCTATCCGACAAAACAAAGTACATGTTAAAGCTATAGGTAGATACTTAAACATATTGCGCATACAAAGCAATATTTACTCAATTGTTGCATTTTCACCACGAGCAAATGTGTTACCAAACTCTACAGAGTGCCATATTATTTATTATAACCAAGTAAAAAAAGCAATAAGATTGTATGATACGCCACAATTAACAATTGAGCAAGTCAATCAAATTGTTAATGTACTGCAATCCGAACATTTAGGCTCAAAAGAATCACGAAGAAACCATAATCGACAAGTTCGTGACAATCAAAGAGAACGCCAACAAAAGATAAACAATGGTATTTGTCCTCGTTGTGGTGGAACTCTTATTTTGAGAAATGGAAAGTATGGTCGCTTCTACGGCTGTTCTAATTACCCTAACTGCAAGTTTATTCTTAATTAACTTTATTCCCTTAGTAGTATGCACGCAAAATTAATTCCTAATCTTTCCTGCGTGTATCATAAAACTGTTAACCAAGTGGTGTAAAAAATAGTTGCTACTAATCATTGTACTTTAGGCGGTCGTGCCTACCCTGTACGGCACTACCCTTTAGCCATACGGCTGCGTGACCGCAAGGGTCGCGCCATTCTATGTATTGCGCTATTTCCTCAGAGTGGGGACTCTTCGGGCGCAATACTCGGAGTGCGTTCCGTCGCACTCCTTCACCCCCACGCGTAAGCGGCCCATGAAAAAACTATACAAGGGAATCACAAAAAACACCCTAAATAATAACACGCGCATGTGCATGCGCGTGTTATCCTAATATTCCTCGAAAAATCTGTTGATTGAAGAGGACTCAAGGTGGTCCATTTGATTAACCACCGAAATTATCAAACATAATCATATCATCTTCCACACCAAGTGAGTGCAAGAGGTCAAGCACAGTCTTTGACATCATAGGAGGACCGCAGAGGTAGTACTCGATGTCCTCTGGAGCGTCGTGTTGCTTGAGATAGGTGTCGCCCATTACTGGAGCAATGAAGCCAGGAGTGTACTTTACACCCAGTGCATCCGCCTTTGGATCTGGACGGTCCAATGCCAAGTGGAAATGGAAGTTAGGATACTCCTTCTCCAATGCCAAGAAGTCCTCCAAGAAGAATACCTCGTCAATAGCACGAGCACCATAGAAATAGTGCATCTCACGATCACGA